>NZ_JBFAJO010000080.1:0-39368 GCF_040655255.1 Kitasatospora sp. NPDC050463 | reverse complement strand
GCTTCTTCTTCCCCATGCTCTCCATGATGGACATCATCCTTCCGGGGCCGAAGCCCCTGATCAGGAGTGTCCGTCAAAGCGGATCAAGCCCAAGCACCGAATGGGCCGCTCGCGGCAGGCCCAGCGCTCTAGCCGTGTTGCGTCCAGCGCAACATCGTTGCATCGGTTACGGCTAGCCCGCCAGGAGCGGCCGCCTGGGGACCCGAGCCGGTCCCCTGGCAAAGTCGCAGCTCAACATCATGTGCAACGCGGGTCAGATGTTGCATCCGATGCAATACCGCGCCTTACTCGACGTAGAGCCCTGCAAACGTGCCGTCGAACCCGAGGGCGATCTGACCCTGGGCGAGGGTGGGGTAGTACGTCCAGCTCGGGTCCGTGAGCATCGCGTCGAAGTCCTTGCGGGTGATCTCGGGCTCCAGCCACTGGTGGCCGCAGCGGCAGCGGACCCAGACGTTGCGACGGTGATTGATCAGCAGCCAGTCGCGCCGAGCCTGGCAGCCGGAGCAGACGACCGGCATGCCGCGCAGGGCCAGCTCGTGGGGGCACTGCGCTCCGCGGATCGCGTCCGGTCCGCTGGGCGGCGTCGTCTCGTACTCCAGTTGAAGCAGGGGGTCGCTGGCCGCCGGCTGAATGGCGGTCGCGGCCGGAACCGCGGTGGCGGGCTGTTCGGTGGTTCTGGACACGGGCTGGCTCTCCGTTTGCAGTGCGGGTTCTTGCCCAACACCCGGTCGAAGCGAGTGTCGAGGGGTTTCTGGGTGCCGGTCCGGCGGACGGTAGGTGTCCGCCGGACCGGCTGGTCAGCGCCGGGGGGCCGGGTGACGGGGGTCGGCGGCCGGGCGGGCGGGTGTCGGCGTTGCGGCGCGGGTGTCCGAGCGTCCGCGTGCCGGCTTGTCCCGGGTGATAACGGTCTTCGGCTTGTCGGAGGGGTCGGGGATCGAGGGCAGATCGGCTATGCGGCGGATGCGCCAGACCAGCACGTCGTCGGTGTTGCGGGCGGTGTCGAGTTCCCGCCAGGAGGTGGCTTCCTCCAGGAGGGCCTTCGGATCGTGGCCGGCCTTTTCGGCTTCCGCGAGGGTGGCGGCCAGCGCGTCGTACCGGCGGCCCGCGCCGGTACGGCTCTCCGGTTCGCCGAGTACTGCTCGGATGGTGGCTTCGTGGCGGCGACGTTCGGGCTCGGGCAGGGCCTGGCCCTTCTCGCGCATCGCCCGCATCGGGGTGACGGCGCTCTGCTGGTAGGCGGCGCGGAGGTGGTCAGCTGTCTGGCGGGAGGCGGCTGCCTGCTGGGCGTGACCCCGGGCGGAATGCCAGCGGGCGGCGGCCAAGGCGAGCAGAACGAGGGTGGAGAGCACCATCGCGGTGGCACCGCCATCCTCTCCACGACCCAGCGCTCCGCCGGCGTGGACTATTCCGCGGGCGGCCGAGCGCAGGGCTCGGATGTCGGCGTTCTCCGCCCGGACGTGGGAGCGGGTAGCTCGCTCGAACGTCCGGGCGGCGTCCCGCAGCGCGGCGCGGCTGGCGGCCGGGGAGGTCTGGGCGAGTGCGTCGAGGAGTTCTCCGGCGCCGACGAGCTGGGCGGCGGCCTCGTCGTTGTCCTCGTTGAGGACGGCCGTGGCGCGCTCGGCGATGCCGGCGGCGTCCCGCCGGTTCCGTGCGGGTGCTGACCGGCCGTTGCGGCTGGTGCGCGAGCGCGGCGGCTCGTCGCCGATGGGGCCGTCGGTCAGGCGGCGGCGGATCCGCGGCAGCGAGAGGTCAGGGCCGAGCTTGGACCCGGAGAACCAGATGGGCTCCTTGCTGGCGTTCCGGTCGCCGGGGAGGGCGACGTTGTAGCCGAGGACGTCACCGGAGGGCGCGTGACGGAGCTTCACCCGAAGGCCCGCCTCGCGCAGGCGGGTGAAGAACTCGTCCTCGGTGGCGGCTCCGGCGACGGCCTGGCGGACGGCTTCGCGGAGGGTCTCGCGGGGGGTCTCGGTGCGGCCGGTGCGCTCGGCCTTCCACCGTTCCTGGCTGGTGGGGGTCTGGGCGGCGGTGCCGTCGCCGGGGGTGAGCTGACGCAGGCCGTAGTCCTTCTCTATAAGGCGGGCCTCGGCCTGAGCCTTGGGCCGGTCGAAGCTGAGGTTCGCGAGGCGGCCGTCCTGGCGCACCAGGGTGGCGGCGATGTGGATGTGGTCGGGTGCGTGGCGGACGGCGACCCAGCGGCACGCGGCGGTGTCGCCTTCTGGGGCTATGCCGGTGGCGTGGACGATGCGGCGGGCGATGGCGGCCCACTCGGCGTCGTCGAGGTGGCGGTCCTCGGGCGCGGTACGGACGGAGCAGTGCCAGATCTTCTTGGCTGGTGCGCGGTCGCCGAGGGCCTTCACCGGCTGGTCGAGCTGATCGGCGAGCTTGGCGACTTGGTGTCGTTCGGGGTTGGGGCCCGGGTCAGGTGCGAAGTCGTTCCAGGAGGCGACGAGGTGCTGATCGGTGTGCTCGTTGGCCTTGCCGGGGCCAAAGAGGTAGTTGACGAGGGGGAAGCTGCGGTCGGTGCCGATGCGGATCTTGGGGATCACCGGCGGACCATCCAGGCCACCGCCTCGTCGACTGCGTCGATGGAGGCTCCGACGCGGGCCAGCAGCTGCCGAAGGCCGGCACCCGGCTGGCCGCCGGCGTTGACGTAGTGGGCGAGTTGGTTCAGGTTGTTGCCGACGGCGCCGAGCTGGCGGTTGGACTCCATGAGTTCCTGGATGCCGCGCCGGTAGTCGGCGACGGCGGCGGTCGGGTCGTTGCTGGTGGCGGCGGCGATGGCGGCTGCGGCCGTGTAGCCGCCGGGGGCGAGTTCGACTTGCTGGGCTGCTTGCTGAAGGAGCGCCCACTCGGCATCGCTGAATCGGGGGCAGACACGGTTGGTGCGCGGCACGCTCTGGCGGGAGCGCCGGCGGGCAGTCTCGGAGCTCGCTACGTGCAGCGGTTCCTCCTCTTCTATGGTCGGCACCCCTGGGCCGACTCCCCGGTCGGTGGCAGGCCCCCCTGGGTCTGCCACCGAGCGGGGAGCCTCCGCCCCGTTCGGGGCGGAGGCGGGGTAAGGACTCCTTACCCCATAACTTGCTCCGCCAGGAGCCTGATTGCGGTCACTCACCGGTCCCGGGGTGGTTGCATCGTGGTCGGTGCCGGTCACCGGCTCGTCTCCGTGTCGTACTGCTGGATGTCGCGGACGAGGTCCTCGATCCAATCGATGGCCAGGACCGGGTGGTGGAGAGTCCAGGGGCGGGAGTGCTGGCCTCGTTGGACGGTCCGGGTGCCGTCGAGGCCGATTTCGACGCGGTGGAGGTGTCCGCGCTGGTGGAGGACGGTCAGCCAGGAGTCCGCCTCGGTCCAGGTGGCGGGGGTGGTGCGCATGGCGGGGGCTCCCGTTCGGTGGGATGCAGAGTTGCGGTGGTCGGTTGGTGGGTGGTGACCGGCCGGGGTGACCTTCTCGGTCACCCCGGCCGGTCGGTTATGGTCAGTCCCGGTTGGCGGCGGCGAGCTGGCGCTGTCGCTGCAGTTCGCGGAGCTGGGGCATCAGCTGGGTCAGCGTGTCGCTCGACAGGGTGCGCTTCTGGCCTCGTATCGCCTGGGCGACGATCTGGCGGGTCACCTTGTTGTTCGCCTCCTCGACCGCCTTGTTGGCGATCTCCAGCAGCTCCTCGATGTCCCGGTCGGCCGACCGGCCCCCGCTCTCCGGGTCGGCCCGGTCAGTAACCGGCGGCGCTGTGACCGGGCTGACCGACGGGTCGGTGGCCGAGGTGTCCTCGGCCGGTCGGTCAGTGACCGGCCGGGCGTTGTCCGGCTGACCGCCCAGGTCAGCCGGGTCGGTCACCGTGACTGGCTGGACCACGGTCAGCCTCGGCCGGTCACCCCCGTCAGTGACTGCAGCGACCGGCTGACCGACGGTCACCTGCTCGCTGTCCGCACCGCCGGCCAGTGCGGTCATCCGCTGACCCCGGTCGACGGAGGCAGTGACCTGACCGAGGTCACCGCAGCCGTGTTGGTCAGCCTGGGTGACCGGTCCGCGGGCGATGAGGATGTAGAGGTGGACGGCGCCGGCCAGGGCGAGCGGGGCGATCGTGGACAGGACCGCCACCACGGTGTCGCCCAGCCGCAGGCCACCGGCCGCCGCGCTCTGCTGGTTGAGCCTGACCGCGTGCAGGGCGTTCGCCCACAGGCTCGCGGTGGTCGCCGCGCCGAAGAGCGTCCAGCAGTAGGCCCGTGCCCGCAGCGGCGCGTCGCGCATCACCAGCAGCGCCCGCACCCCATAGGCGATGAACCCGTCGATCACGAGGGGGAAGATGAAGGTGAGGAAACCGCGGACGTGGATGGCGACGGCCATCTGCTGGAGTGCGTCGTAGCTGAGGGCGCACCCGGCGGCGCCGAGGGCGATGACGACGCCCCGGTCCCAGCTTGTGACGTGAGCGCTGGTCGGTGTGGTGGCGATGACGCTGCTCATGCCGCAGTCCCGAAGGCGTCGCGCTCCAGGCGGTTCCTGTCCGCTCCGGCCGTCTGCCCGGTGCGTGCCGCCTGCTGCAGCTCCCGGTTACGGATGGCGCGGCGGGTCTCGCGCAGGAGCTTCAGCGCGTGCTCCTCGCTGATCTTCAGGAGCCAGGCCAGGCGCTCGACCGTGACGCCCTGCCGGTACCCGGCGAGAACAACCGCGCGGCGCTCGGCCTTGGTGAGGTGGATGTCCCGTCCGGCCAGGGTGGCGTTGACGCGGGCGTAGTCGAGACGCTTGGCGAGCTTCTCGTGCAGGGGCTGGCGCTCCTCCTGGGTCAGGCCGCCGCGTATGCCGTGGGTCTCGTTGCCTTCGAGTGCGGCGTCGAGGCAGGCGAGGCGGACCGGGCATTGCCCGCACAGGGACAGGGCGGTGGCGATCTTCTCGGTCTCGTCGGGCCCGGGGAAGAACATCTCCGGGTCGACGGGGTTGTACTCGCTCGGGTGGCAGACGGCCTGGTCCTGCCAGTTGTGGTCGCCGAGCGACCGGTAGCGGGCAGGGTCGGTCGTGGTGGTCATGCGGGGTGCTCCGATCGCTCTCCGCGCGCAGGGCGGCGCCGGCGGAGAGGTGCGTTGGGTCGGTGAAGGGCGAGGCGGCGCGCGGGGGCGCGGCCGGGCAGCGCGGCTCAGGCGGCGCGCTGGAGGCGTCTGCGGTCGACCGGCTCGAACTCGACCCGGGTGGTCATCTGGGCGAGCCGGGAGGTGACGCGGTCACCGAGGTGTGCCTTGAGGTCCCTGATCCGCAGGTTGGTCGTGATCAGGGTCGGGAGCATGTGGTTGTACCGGCGGTTGATCAGCCGGTAGGTCTGTTCCTCGACGAACTCGCTCGACTTGGCGGCGCCGAGGTCGTCGAGGATCAACAGTGGCACCCGGCTGTAGGCCGCGAGCACCCGCTCTGCGTCCGTCCCGGCGCTCGGCCGCAGCTCGGCGTACAGGTCGGCGGCGGTGGTGGCGCGCCAGCGCACGCCGATGCCGGCCTGCACCAGGGCGCGGACCGCGCCGTACGCCTCGTGGGTCTTGCCCGCGCCGACGACTCCGGCCATCAGCAGGCTGGGGCCGGTGGTGAGTTGGCGGCGGGCGCCGGTGCTCGGGGCGACGGCCTGGGCGGCAACCTGCCGCACCCAGGCCAGGACCTGCGGGTGCTCGGCCACCGCGTCACGGTAGCGGGGCAGCATCCCGGCGGACAGGGCATCCAGCGCCGAGTACGACTCGGCGTCGACGGGCAGGGCGTCGACGGCGGCTCGGTCGATGCCCCGGGAAGCCAGGATCCGGGCCATCCGGTCAAGGACCGTGGCGCTGTCCGCGAGGGTCTGCGGGTCACGGCTGCGGCGCATCACAGCTCCTCGGCGTAGGCGGTGGCGGCGTCGACCGGGTTGGTCCACGCGTGGTGGGCGGGCACGTTAGGCCGCAATCCCGGCCGGGCCAAACCGGCGATTCGTGCGTTCATGGCGTCGTTGACCAGGCTCGGCAACCGGGAGGGGTGGCCCTGGATCTCGGCGAACCGCCGCAGCCCGGCCCGGACGTGCTCCGGCGCGATGCCCTCGGCTAGCAGCGCCTTGGCGACCTTGCCGAGGTGGCCGATCACGCTGCCCGGGGGCCGCTCGGCGCAGGCGGCGACGTACTCGCCGACGAGCTGGTTGGCCGAGACGGTGGTGCCGGGCGCGTCGCGCCCCGTAGGGAAAGAAGATCCAGGATCCAAGATCCTAGATCCAGGCGCCGAGGGCTCCGGGAGGTTTCGGGGAGCCTTCGGTGAATCCTCGTCGAAACCGTTCTGACCTGCGGTTATCTTCGGGCGCCCGACAAGCTTCTGCTCAATGTCGAGCAGGGTGTCGGGCGCGGTGGCGGGGGTGGGCAGAGCGGGGACGGGAGGCGCCGACGAGGGCTCAGCCAGCCGGGCAAGGACTCCCGGAGTGTTCGCCGAATCGTCGGCGAAGCCTCGGGGAGCGTTCGCCGACGGCGCCCCGACGCCTACGGGCTCGATCGGGGAGGCGGTGGCGCGCTGGGTGCACGGGCCCTTGCAGGGGCCGCACCGCTCCGGCGCACAGTGCGGGCAGGAGGGCAGCCGGGACAGACTGGGCTTGTCGATCTTCTGGTGGCGGTCCCACGTGATGTAGTGGAGGTACCGCTTGCCGTCGCAGCCGGTGTACCGGTGGATCAGCCCGACGCGCTCCATCTGCATGAGGTGGTCCTCGACGTCGACTGGTGTCTGGTCGGCGCGCACCACCCACAGCTTCCCGTAGATGACGGCCGCGTGGTCCTTGTGACGTCCGCGGTCGTCGCACTCGGTGGCCAGGCCGAAGAAGGTGCGCTCGGCGTAGATGGTCAGCTCGGCGAGCGTCTCGGAGACGTAGGCCTCGGGCTTGACCGGCCGGATCCGCGACATGTCAGCGGCTCCGGGTGGTGACGCTGTGGCTTCCGCCGGGGACGAGCTGCCCGGTGGCGAGGTCCAGGGTGTGCGGGCGGGTCCAGTCCGCGTCCGGCCAGGTCCGCAGGACCCAGCGTGCGGCGATGCCCGCCTTGATCCGGCTCAGCCGGATCGGAGTGCCGTCCGCGTTCGTCGCGCGGGCGTAGGGGTGCGGCCACTGGGCGGCGGGGTCGTTGAGGCTCACGCGGATGGCGGTCGCACCCGGGATCATGCCTCTGAGCTGCACCGCGAGGCGGCGGTGGCGGCCTGTTTCCGGGCAGGCGAGGGTTCCGCTGGGCATGGCGAGCATGCGATACTCCGGCTGTTCGTAGGAGCGCGCGGCGGTTCTCTCGTGCAAGGAAGTCCCGCCGCTGCGTGGTGGTGAATCGGTGCCCTTCGGGGCGCCGGCCCGGCGTCCAGGAGTTGGTAGCTCCAGGGCGCCGGTCGCTTTTCCGGTCCTCGCGGACCGGGACGGTGAGGTTGCCCTCCCGTCGTTGTTCGCCGCCTGCTGTGGCGGCGGGAGCACGACCATAGGGGGACCGGGCTCACAGATCCAGCCCGTTAACGGCCCTCCTGACCAGGCATGACGCGCTCTGCCCCGTCGGCCCCAACCCCCAGAGCGTCCAGTGGCTCCGCTCGGCCATGACTACGGCGGGTTGCCGCGGAAGCAGTCGAGACGCAGGCAGGACGTGGCAGCACGTCCTGCCAACGTCTCGACTGCGCTCTCACTCGCGGTGACACCTGTCCCGCGTGGGAAACCTGGCCATGCCGGCCGACCCAGCCACTTACCGTCACCGCGTTTGCTGAGACATCGTGACTTGACTCCCTATCAAACAATCTGCGCAGGTCTGATCCGCAGGGATGACATTAGGTTTCGACGCGGATATCGGTCAACAAATTCGAGGTATCTACGCGGGTAGCAGGACGCAATTTTCAGGGACTGAGAAACGATCTTGATTCGACCATCGATGAACGCTCCGCAACCAGACGTGCGGGGCGACCCACCACCATCCACCTGCCCATTTCACGGTGAGCGAGCAGCCGATCGCAACTACTCAGAGCGACGTGACCAATACCACTTGATACATGATCTTGGAATCCCGCATAAGCTCTCCCCTATGCGCGCAGGCGGAATCGACCGCTTCCCTGCCAGGTATATTCCATGTCCGAAGCGCCGCAAGGGCGTGATGCTTCGTCAAGAAACCACCATGCAACATTTAGGGTTTAACAACATGCGAGCCATTGCTGTGAGGCAGTTCGGCGGTCCCGAAATGCTGGAACTGTGCGACATGCCCGAGCCGGCGGTCCGTCCCGGCCACCTGAGGCTCCGCACCCGTCTGGCGGGCGTCAACTATGCCGACATCCACCTGCGCGAGGGCACGTACCCCGCTCCGATGCCCTGCCCCTTCATCCCCGGGAACGAGGTCCTCGGCACCGGCGAGGACGGGCGCCGCTTCGTCGCGCTCGGGCGCGGCGGTGGCTACGCCGAGACCGTGTCGGCCCACAAGAAGCTGACCTTCGAGGTGCCGGACAGCGTGGGCGACCACGACGCCATCGCGCTCATGCTCCAGGGCAACACGGCCTGGCACCTGCTCCACACCGACCTGCGCCTGACCGCCGAGGACACCATCCTGATCCCGGCCGCCGCCGGAGGTGTCGGTTCCCTCGCCGTCCAGCTCGCCAAGCGCGTCGGCGCGAAGGTCGTGGCCATGGCCGGCACCGAGGCCAAGCGCGAGATCGCCACCGCCCTCGGAGCCGATGCCGTCGTCGACTCCTCCACCGCCGACGGCCTCACCGAGCGAATCGTCGACGCCGCCGGCGGACACGTGACGGCCGCGCTCGAAATGACCGGTGGAGACGTCTTCCACGCCACCCTCAACGCGCTGACTCCCCGGGGCAGGCTCAGTGTCTTCGGAGCGGTCACCGGCGTCAACGGGCTCGTACCGATCACCCAGCTCGTCGCCGGGTCCAAGTCCGTGACCGGTTTCTGGCTCCCCAGCCTCTACCCGTCGCGCACCCACCTCAACGAGTCGATGAACGCCCTGTTCACCGCCGTCGCCGACGGCTGGCTCAAGCCGCTGCGCGGCCGCAGCTACCGGCTCGGCCAGGCCCGGCAGGCACACCACGATCTCGCCGCCCGCCTCACCACCGGCAAGACCGTCCTCGACCTGGACAGCTGACCACCCCGGTCTCCGATAGCCCTCGCCCGCCCGCACCACGCGGGACCGCGGCAACCGTGGTCGCGTCCTCGGTAGGCGCGCCAACCCTCAAACGGAACCACCAACCATGACCAGCACCGTGAACGACAGCGTGCCAGGGCAGCGCCGGCACGTCGCACCAGCGGGCCGCCCGGCCTCGTCCCTCGCTGCTCGCGCCTACGCCGTCCAGCAGGCCTTCACCCGCCTGCCGGGCGAGGTCCACGCCCTGCGCGAGATCGCCGACGCCGCCGGGCTGGACCGCGCCACCACCCACCGCATCCTCCAAACCGGCGTCGCCGACGCCGACGGCGTCTTCGAACAGGTCGGGCGGGGCCTCTACCGCCTCGGCACCGCAACCGCCCGGGCCGGGGTCCAGGCCATGGCCCACACCCCCAACGCCGCCTCCACCCACCACTTCCTCGAGCGGCTCAACCGCGCCACCGGCGGCCTCGCCCTGCTGTACGTGCTCAGCCCGCTGGGCGGTGCCCGCCGCCTGTGCACCGACTACGTGCTCGGCGACCTGGACCCCGCCGAGGTGGGCATGACCGCTGAGGACGTCGTCTCCGTCTCGCGGTCGCTTCGCACCGGCGCGTCCGGGCGCGTCATCCTGGCCCACCTGCCCCGGAGCATCCAGGACCAGGTCCTCGCCGAGGAGGTACCCGCGACCGCCGGCCCCGGCGTCATTCGCGACAACGACGCGCTCGCCGCCTCCCTCGCGGAAATCCGGCAACTCGGCTTCGGCGTCGGCCGCCAGGAGTGCATGGCCGGCTGGGACTCGGTAGCCGCACCGGTCCTGTGGCGGGACTCGATCATGGGCGCCGTCCTCATGCTCAAGCCGAGCAGTGAAATGCCCGCCGACCTGCGACCACTGATCTACCACACGCTCAAAACGGCTGAGGACATCAGCCGACTCACCGCAACGCCCCTCTCGGCCGTCGTGTAGGCACCGCACCCACCGCTGGCGCTGCCGCCCCGCGATCACCCCGCGGGACGGCAGCGCTCAGTGTGGACCCCCAACTGATCGGAAGCGCCTGGGCCGTGCTCTTTTGACGTCGCCGAACCTCCCCTCAGGCTCTCCGGGTAGCCTTCGAGGAAGGCGGAGCAGAGGGGCTGAGGCATCCAATGAACAGCGAGCGCAGCGGGTGGCTCCCGTCCGCGTGGGTGGCCCGCGAGCAGGTCTCGTACGACGAAGTTCGCGCTGCGAACGGGGCGTTGTGGTGGCTGCAGTCCGACCCCGATCTCGGTGGGGCGCGAAGGCTCATGCGGGCCGGCATCACGGGAGTTGCCGAATCTCAGACCCCTCCCGATGCGTCCGTCGGAGGGTACCTGCACGCCTACGGCGGCGGCTCCTATGCGGTTGCAGACAGCGCCGTGTGGTTCGTCAGGGCCGAGGACAGCAAGATCTACCGCATCGAAGCCGGGAACGGGCCCGAGCTGGTCGTATCCTCCGATGACGGCTACGCGTACGGCGATCTGTGGTTCTCACCGGCCGAATCCCTGCTCGCCGTCCGCGGCGACGAGGCTGGAGACGAGATCGTCGAGGTATCGCACGGCGGCCTCCGGGTGTTGGTTCGCTCGACCGGATTCCTGGCGGCTCCCCGGCAGCGCGGCGGCCTCCTTGCCTATCTCGAATGGGGCCGCGACGAAATGCCCTGGGATGCCTCGCGGCTCCGCCTTGCCGAGCTCGGCCCGCGGCGGGCCGGGACGAATCGCATTGTTGCGGGCGGCGAGCACGAGTCCGTCGTTCAGCCCCACTGGGGTCCCGAGGGGCATCTGTACTTCCTGTCCGATCGCAACGGTTGGTGGAACCTGTACCGCTACGCGGACAACCAGGTCGAAGCTGTCGCCCCACTGGACGCCGACTGCGCTGCAGCACCATGGGAGGGCGGCTACCAGTCGTACGTGATCACCGCGTCCGGCGAGGTCGTTCTCACCGCGAACGACGGGATCCGGACCGATTTGGTGGCGGTCGGACGTGACGGTCAGCGCCGGCGGTGCGCGGCGAACCTCTCGTCGGTGAAGCCCTATCTCGGTGTGCTGGGTAACAGCGTCGCTGTCATCGGATCGACCCCGGTCAGTCGCCCGAGCGTGTATCTGATCGACCTCGCGCTCGACGCCGGCCGGTCCGCTCATCCGATCTCCCCGGCCGAGGACAGGGCGCCCGAATGGGGGGTCTCGCCTCCTACCGAGCAAGCGGTCAAGTCCGCCGAGTGGGATGTGCGTTACCTTCTCCACCGTCCCCACGACCGAGGTCCTGTTCCTCTGATCGTTCGAGCCCATCCCGGGCCCACGGACGATGTGCCGCTCCGCCTCGACTGGACGATTCAGTTCTTCGTCAGCCGCGGCTACGCCGTCGCCGAGGTCGCCTACCGCGGCAGCACCGGGCAGGGACGCGCCTTCCGCCAGTCCCTGCACGGTCACTGGGGTGAGTACGACGTCGACGACTGCGCTCTGGTGGCCGAGCAGCTGGTGGCGGACGGCGTCGGCGCTCCAGGTGCCGTCTTCATCAGCGGCGCGAGCGCCGGCGGCTACACCGCCCTGCAGGCAGCCTGCCGACCGGGTCCCTTCACCGGAGCGACGGCGACATCGGCCATCATCGACCCCGCCCGATGGCGGGAGTCCGTACCCGCATTCCAGCGGCCACACGCCGCCATCCTCGCGGGACCGGCCGGCGCGGTACAGGCGGGAGCTGTCGAAGCACCTCTTCTGCTGATCCACGGAACAGCCGACGAGATCTCTTCTGCCGGCGACGCCATGCAGCTGGCCGACGATCTTGCGGCGCTGGACCACGACCACGAGGTTCTGCTCCTGGACGACGGCGATCACTACCTCTCGGCACCGGAGCACTTGGAGCAGGCGCTGCGGGTCGAACTCGCCTTCTACGAACGCCTCATCCGATCCGCCGCATGCTGAACGCGAGCTGATCCGCGTCGGGCAACACCTCCCGTGCGAAGTCGCGCAGCCCGGCGACCGAAGCGTGGCTCGCGTGCGGCTCCAGCTCGGCGAGGAGGCCGGCGACCCGCTGCACACAACGGCCGGAGCCCGTACGGGCTGCGTACCCCACGGCTTCGGTGCCGACCGTACAGGCCTGGTCGAGGTCGCCCGTTCGAAGCCATGTCGAGGCCAGCAGGGTGGCGTCGATCGCAAGGCGTCGGACCTTGTCGCGGCCGACACCGTCGAGGGCATCGGCCAGTTGGTGGCGGGCTGCCGGGGCGTGCCCGAGATCGTGCAGGCAGTGCGCTGCCTCGTCCGCCAGGTAGGCCGGGGTGAAGTAGCTGATCCAGCCCGGCTCGTCCTCAGGGTCCGCACCGTCGAGCAGCGACTCCGCCTGGACGAGCAGTCGGCTGGCCTCGGATTCCTCCCCCATCCGGGCATGGGCGCGGGCGAGTACGGCGGTGATGGCAGCCCGGGTGGCCGGGCTGGCCGAGGTGCCGGCTGCGGCGTGTGCGGACGACACCCACGTCAGCGCGATCTCGGGCCGGCCGCAGTGCAGGGCCAGGTGCCCGAGGTTGACCGCCACAAGGTAGGCGCCGTAGGGCCGATCGTTCGCGGCAGCGGTCAACGTGAGTGCACGTTGGTAGTAGGACTGCGCCAGCTCGTGATCCCCGGTGTCCACCGCCTGGTAGCCCGCGAGCTCGAGGAATCCCGTGGCAACGCGAGCCCGATGCCTGACCACCTCCTCGGTGGCCGCCGGGCGGCCGAGCAGATCAGCCAGCTCACCGCTGATGTAGGCGGCCACTTGGGGCGCATACCGGCGAGCCCCGTAGGTGTGGTCCAACTGCCGGAACATGCCCAGCGTGCCTTCGGCAACATCGATCTCATCAGCCGTGGCCCAAAGGCAGCCGCCCACCATCCTCGAGTCCGCTGCCGGACCGGCAGCGACCCAATCGATGATTCGCGTGTTGCTGTCGCCCAGTTGAGCGCCGACGAGGTGCACTGTTGAGCGACGAGCAGCGAGTCGCACGGGTGACTCGCCGGTCGACTCCACCGACGACATGTCCGGCTCGGAGGTTGTGGCAGCGCACGCGCTCTGGATCAGGTCCTGCAACTCATCCAGGCTGACGCCGAGCTCCTCCGCAAGCCTGGGACGCTGCCACGGACGGGGCTCCCCTTTCCCTCGCTCCCAGCGCCCAACCGTGGACCGATCAAGGCACAGTGCCTCGGCGAGGCTCTCCTGCGTGTGACCCGCCGCATCACGCTGGACTGCCAGCGCTGATCGCTTTCTGACCACCATCGACTGACTTCCCGGACCTCGTGCTTCCGACGTCGATGCAGCTCAGAGCAGACTTTGCCACATCAACACCCCATGTATCCGCCAAGTTTGCTCTGTTTCTCGCGTCTTCGTGGTGCTTCTGTAGGACCCGTCGGCGAAAGTCGACGGTCCCGAAGACCGCACGCTGCCGTCGGCCCGGCCGTCAGGCATCGACCGCACACGCCCAGGGCCAGCTCCCTCACATGCACAATTCCAAGGACCTGTCATGCCCACAACCATCAATCTTGTGACCACCGCGAGGTTCTGTGCGGTGGGACCGGCTCGTCGACAGATCGCCAAGGCCGTGGCAGACCTCGGTGTCGACCTCGTCGACGACGAGGAGTTCAAGCTTCAGACCTGCTTGTCCGAGCTCCTGACCAACGCCATCACGCACGGCCACGGTGGCGAGGTCCAGGACGGCAGTGCGGCGCTCGCCTACGGAGTGCAGATCCGCCAGGAGACGGGCCGAATCCGCGTGTGGGTCGCAGACCCCGGACGCAGCATGCCGCAGCCCAGGCAGGCCGGGGCGGACGCCACCAACGGTCGCGGTCTTCAGCTCGTGAACACTCTGGCCGCCGCCTTCGGCTGGGAATCCTCACCGATCGGTGCGGAACCGGCCTGCGCGAAGATCGTGTGGTTCGAGATCGCCGTCTCCGCGCTCGCTTGCACCGCGGTCGGATCTGCCTCGCAGGCGGCGACACCCGCTGGCAGCGACGGCCAGGACGTGCTCCTTTCGACGCTGGGGTGCCTCCCCGGTGGCGTTGCGCCCAGTCGGCGCTCGCCCACTGGCGACAAGCGCACCTGCGCGGTGCAGGTGGTCGGGCGCACCCGTGGACTGCACCTGTGTGCTGTCGCCGGCCCGGAGTAGAGCGCCACGTCGCTCGGTTTCACCGACGAGGCGGTCGTGCGCGGCTTCGCCCAGGCATGAGCCCCGGGCCGACTGCGGTGTCCCCTACTCCCAGCCGACCCACTCCAATTCCTCGTTCCTTCCCCCTCCCGTTGGAGACTCTCATGAGCACCGCACCCCGGCCCGGGGCCGAATCCACGGTCACCGTGCCCGACCTGCTGTCCGCCCCGCACCTGGTCGACGTCACCCAGCCTGGCATGGCGGGCCTGGCCCAGTGGCTGGCGAAGCAGGGCGCTGACGTCACCGGGTCCGTAGCCCCCACGGACGAGCGGCACCCGCATCAGACCGTCGAGAGACTGACGGCGGCCGGGGTCCGGGTCCGGCTGGGCTTTCAGCCCGAGCACGTGGGTGAGGACCGGACGGCCGTGGTGTGGTCCGGGCTCGTGATCGGCCCCCATTCGGAACTCGATCGGGCCCAGGAGCTGCGGCTGCCGGTACTCGCCCGCGCCCATGCGCTGTCCGCGGTGTGTGCGCAGAGCGGGATCGAGGCGGTGGCCGTTGGCGGCAGCCACAGCACCGCGACGGCGGCGGCGGTGCTGGCCGCCGCCCTCGATGACGGCCTGACGGGTTGGATCCTGAACGCTCCGGCCCGCGGCCAGGCAGTCGGACACGGCGCGCCTGCGCGGCTCGTCGTGGACCTCTGCCCCGACACGGCGACCCACGAGGCCGCTCCGCCCGACGCCTGGAAACACCGGCCCGCCACCCGGTACCTCGGCGCCCGCCCGAAGCCGGCCGTGGCGCTGATCACGGCCACCAGCGCGAACGCTCCGCACTACGTGGACAACATCGAGGGCCTCGACGCGGCCGAGCACCTCGCCCGCTCGGCCACCATGGTCGTCCTGCCGACGTGGGACAACGGCATCAAGATCCTGCGCGAGCGCCTGGGCAACCGTCCCGGCCCTCGCGTCGTCACCGTCGGCCTCGGCGAGACGGACGAGATCCGAATCCTGGTGCCCCGCTGGATGGGTGAGGCCTACCACCTCACCCTCCAGTACCGCGGCGAGCGGCATGCGTTCGTCCTTCCGATCGCGGGCCGTCACCACGCTCTGGCCGCCTGTGCGGCCATCGCCACCGCCCTGGTCCTGGGCGAGGACGCCGGCGAGATCGCCGAACGCCTCGGCGCCTTCCTTGGCGTCGAACGCTCGCTGACTGTCCTCGGGACACATTCACGCATCACCGTGGTGGAGTCCCGTGCCCGCCACCCGAGGGAAATCTCCGAGGACGTCGCAGCTGCCCGGTGGTTGACCGAGGGCTCGGTGACCGCAGTCCTTGAGCCCGATGGCTTCGCCCGTGCCTCCGCTCACGCCGACGAGCTCGGTACTGCTCTCGGCGGCGCCGACACGGCCGTACTGCTGCCGGTCAGCACCCCGCTCACCATCGTGGACGCCGACGACCCGCTCGACGACATCGCCGCTGCCGCCCGCAAGGCGCTCGGCTCCGACCACGTACACCGGGTGCGGTCGGGCCCGTGCGAGCCCGGCATCGAGCAACTGATCGCCTCCGTCAGCGAGCCCGGTGACCTCGTCCTCGTGATCGGCACGTCCGCCGCCGCCCACCTCGGGCCGCGCCTGCTCGCCCACCTCGCCTCCCTCGTCCCGCAACCGCGCTGACCACCGCGCCTCAGACCTGCATGCCACTCTCCCGACGCCCCGACCGGCCCGTTTCTCGCGCCGCGGCCGAACCAACTGACGGCGTGGGACCCCGGCGTCGAGTCAGCCGCCCCCGCCAGCGGCTTGCTGCTCAGTGTCCAGGTTCACCACCCGCTTTGCCTGGGATCTTCGCCGTCACCAGGTATGCACCGCGGCTGCCGTCCGCCGTCTGGTCAGCCGCCTTACCGCCAGTCGAGTTATCGCCACTCACGTCGGCCGGCCAACTGGCTGGCCAACAGCCACCGCACCACCAGCACCGCCCCATGGCGGCCGTCCGGGCCAGGGCCGCACACCGTCAATCACGGAGAGAAGATGTGAACGCGCGATCACTCCAAGCATCCAGCCGAACGAGTCGCACGAGGGCGGAGGCGGCCGAGGCTTCGACAAGCAGCCGCGAGCTGGACCGGATCCTGCGCGACCGGGATGCCGTCCTGGTTCAATTCGCCGCTCTCGACGACTTGCCGCGCACCGCGCCCGAGCTGCTGAGCGCCGGTCTGGCCAGGACGCCGACCGCCCCAGCGGCGCTGTTGCGTCTGCTGTATCGAGCGCGGTCCCTGCCGATCCCGTGTGTGCTCGTGGCCCCTGTACTGGACCAGGACCTGGAGTGCCGCCTGACAGCACTGCGGGTACCCGGCTTGTGGTCCGCCGCCGTCAGCGCCGTCGAACATCTGACAGCCGGTACCAACCCCTTCCGTGCGGCGGCCACTCAAGTGAACGTGGACACCACACGCTGCCTGGCAGTTGCCCACCCCGCAGCCATCGGGTCGGCCGCTGCCAGCGGTGCGTCCGTGGTCATCAGCAGTTCCGGGTCCATTGAACGTCGTGCGGTGGCAGATCGTGCGCTCACCGAGCTGGAACGCGCCGTAGCCCTCCTCATTGCTCTGGGCCACACCGGGGAGAGCGCTGCCAAAATCCTCAAGAAGAGCCGCTCCACCGTGGCGACGACGGCAGTGCGTTTGAACAAGAGGTACGGATTCCAGGATCGGTCCCACACCCTCGCCCGGCTGATCACTGACGGACTCCTCGACACCGCTCCACTGCGCGACGCCCTGCCGTCGCAACTGCCCGCGCTGGAGCCGCTGGAGCTCGAAGCCGTCACCCTGCTGGCCGGCAACGACCTTCCGGCGACCGCGCGGATCATGAAGATTCCGGAACGGGCCGTCGAGCGCCTGCTCAAGCAGGCTGCCGGACGCTGGGGCACGACCAACCGCACCCACACCATCACAGTCGCCCTGGCGACCGACGCCATACCCACCGCCGCAGCCCGTCCCGACGCAGCACAGCAGCGCGGAGGGCCATGAGACCACGCCGCCGCCCGGCCGGTTCCTGCGGTGGCCTGTGGTCCTGGGCCACCGTGGCCACGCGCCCCGTAGTCCCATCCTCCTGACAAAGAAGGAGCAGCAACCACGATGACGACAGTCTTCGAGATTCACAACGAAGCCGGCCCGGGTGCCTCCGCCCACGGCGAGCGGCTTCACCAGGTCCTGGCAGCCGCCGGCACCATGGCCGTCGCAGCCTCCGGCCTCGAGCTTCCTCCAATCGTGACGGTGCGGATGGTCACCGTCGAGGGCGCCGTCCGATCCGCGCAGGCGCACGTGCGACACACCGCGCGCCTTGCGGCGGACTCCTTCGGAAACCACCCCGCAATGCGCGAGATGTCCCTGGCCGGCGCGGAACCCAACGCCCTCCAGGTCGCCGACTTCGTCACCGCCAACTGGCCGATGATTCAGGGACAGATCAACTACGGACCCCAGGAAGCAGATGCCGAGCTGGTCGTGATGCCCGCCGCTCACACCGAGGCCCGCGCCAGCGATCGGTTCCTGACCTGCGTGTTCGGACACGAATTGACCCACCTCGCGCAGCTTCGGCTGTGGCTCGGCATGCTCCACGCCCCCATAAGGCTGGGCATCGAGGACCATGTCGCCGGCCGCCCCCGCGAGCAGTACCGCGCCGTGGCGGAGCTGTACGAGGGGCACGCCCAGTGGGTGCACCGCACCATCGCGGAGCAGTTGTGCGGGGAACGGGCCCGCCGGTTCCTGCCCGGCGATCCCGAGCCCAGTGCCCTCTATCGGCAGATCACGGCCTGCCGCAATCCGGCCCTGGACGAGGTCTACGACGGCGGCGAGCGCTTCGTGGCCGCCCTCCACCGCGCCGGCGGTCTGCCGCTCGTCGAACGGGTCCTCACCGACGAAAGCCTGGTGCCTCGGGCGGACGAACTCGCGGACCCCTCGAAGTGGCTCGCACGCCAAGTCTCTGACCTGCCCGCCTGATTCCACCCGAATACCGCTCGTCCGAAGCACTCACCGGTGTGAGATCCAGGTAGTAGTGAAGCAAAGGGGAAGACATGCCGGTGAAAGGAGCGCGGCCGTTGAGCGCGCTGCGGCGCGCGAGACAGGGAAAGAACTGGACACTCGAACAGGCGGTGACCGCCATCGACCAGGCCAACACGGAACCGACGGGTCTGACAGCGAGCCTGCTGTCCGCCTGGGAGCTGCTGAAGGTCCGCACCTCGGCTCGCTACCGGGAGCTGTGCTGCAGGGTGTACGCCCTGCCCGCCGAAATACTGTTCGCCGACCAGGATGGCGGCGGGCTTCCGGGGCTGCCGGCTGAGGCCGCGGGCGCGCGGCTGGTCCATCCGTACCCGGCTCTGTTCGGCGCCATGATCGAGGTGGTCCACAGCGCCCGGCAGGCCCTGGTGATCACGGGCTCACGCAGCCGGGAATCCGCCTACCTCGACAGCGTCGCCCGGACACTCGCCGACCGGCCGACACTCGTCCATCACCGAATCCTGTACGGGCCACCGCGCAACCCGGTTCTGACCGCACACCTGCTGGAGCTGATCCGACTACGAGATCCGGCAGACCGGATCGACGGGCTCAAGACGCTGCACATCGGTGTCGTGGAGGACGATCAGCCTGAGCGGTTCTTCGTTGCCTCCGAGCGTGAGGCGGTGGTGGTGGTGCCGTCGTTGTCTGGTGTGGATCCCTTCGATACGGGGATCGTCCTGGGAGAGGATGCCGCCGGCCGACTCGTGCAGCACGCCAGAGAGGCGTACGCCGGTTCCCGCCGGGTTGAGACGACGGCCGAGATACAGAGATTGGCGGTGCTTGATGGCTGAGGTGCGAGGGGACCGAGTGCTCGCCGCCACATTGCTGGAACAGGCACGCGCGGACCGGGACTCGGTCCTCGCGCTCGCCTCGGCTCTGATCAAAGTGCCCTCCCGGGGAGGCATCGACTCCTACGAACCCGTGCTGGCCGTCCTGGAGAAGTGGTTCGCGGAGCACGCGCTGGCGGCACGGCGCCTTCACGACGACGCCGGCGCGCTGGTAGGCCTGGTTACCGAAGTCGACGGCGGTCTCCCTGGGCCCACCTGGGTGCTGGACGCCTGCGTCGACACCGCGCCCACCGGCGACGGGACTGCTTGGTCCTTCCCGCCGTTCGCCGGTGACATCGAGGCGGGCTGGCTGCGGGGCAGGGGGAGCGCGGACTCGAAGGCAGCGGCTGCGGCCTTCTGCCACATCGCCGCCCGTGTCCAGGCTCAGGCAGGATCCTTCCCGGGCCGGCTGGCCGTTCTCCTGGACTGCGACGAGCACACGGGGGGCTTCGGCGGCGCCCGAGCCTACCTGGCGCAGTTGGGCAAGCAGACGGTCGGCGGCGTGATGATCGGCTACCCCGGGCTGGACGAGGTGGTGGTCGGAGGCCGCGGCGTCTACCGGGCGCGAGTACGCGTCTCAGGGACGGGAGGACACTCCGGATCGAGTCGGCCGGCAGTGGCGAACGCGGCTGTGCGAGCCGCGCTCCTGGTGGGCCGCTTGTCCGAGACCGAGTTGCCGCAGCCGGTTCCGGGCGGATTCCCGCTTCCGCCGAAGATCACGGTGACCGAGGTGGTGGCCGGAGGCGGATTCACCACGGTGCCGGACGGGGCGTCCGTGGCGGTCGACATCCGTCTAACCGACGTGCTGCCCAGTGCGAGTGCCGAGGCTCTGCTCAGGGACGCATGTACTCGGCTCGACCAGGACATGCCCGGCCCCGGGCCGACCCGGATCGAGCCGGTGGTGTCCTGGCCGCCGTTTCAGCTGGGGGCGGGCGAGCAGCCGGCCCAGGCACTTCAGGACGCTGCCCGGCAGATGGGCCTGACGGTGAAGGCCAAAGTCGCGGGTCCGTCGAACATCGGGAACCTGCTCGCCAAATCCGGTATCCGCGCAACAGCCGGCTTCGGGCCGCACTACGAAGGGCTCCACGGAACCGACGAGCGGATCCGCGTCGCAGAGTTGCCCCAGGTCCAGGCTGCCTATCACCTCGCTGTCCTCAGCCTGCTCGGCGCGGCCACTTGGTCGGATTGACAGCGGATTGGCAACCGACCAGCAGTAGTTGATTGACAGCGAATTGCCTGGTCCGACGGCACGCTCAAGGTGTCTCCTAGTGACCGCGAACCACAGTGTGCGACACCTCCGAAGCCGCTGGTAGCCAGACCGTCGCACTTCCGTACTGGGTCGCACCACCAGTGATCCGGCCGTGCCTCCCAGCACTCTGTGGTTCGCCCTGCTCAGCACCGAGCCGTGCACGTCCATGCCCTGCACGGCTCCCCACCTGCGCGTCACCAACTCGACCACGTCACCGGCGCGCGGGGGCTTCGATCGCCCAGAGAGGTGCCCAAAGTGCCCCAGAAATCCTCGCCTCGTCACGCCGTTCTGATCTTCTCCGGCGGGCTCGACTCCACCACCGCGGCGTATCAGCTGGCTGCCAACGGCTCCCGGCTCACGCTCCTGTCGCTCGACTACGGGCAGCAGCACAGCGTCGAACTGCGTCACGCTGCCGACATCGCGAAACTGCTCAACGTCCCGCACCACGTGCTCGACCTGCGTGCCATGGGCGCCCTCCTGAACGGCAGCGCGCTCACCGACCGCACGCTCGACGTACCCGACGGCCATTACACGGACGAAACGATGCGATCGACGGTGGTGCCACACCGCAACGCGCTGATGCTCGACCTGGCCGTCGCCATCGCCATCGGTCAGCGGGCGGATGCCGTGGTGTTCGGCGCCCACTCCGGCGACCACCCGATCTACCCCGACTGCAGGCCCGCGTTCCTCGACGCCTACCGACAGATGGTGGCCGCGGCGAACGAGGGCTTCCTGCCGGCCGACTTCGAGGTGCTGGCACCGTTCCTCGAGATGACCAAAGCCGACATCGTGCGTCTCGGAGCCGGCCTGGGTGTCCCGTACGAGCGCACCTGGTCCTGCTACAAGGGCGACACCGTGCACTGCGGACTCTGCGGGACCTGCACGGAGCGGCGCGAGGCGTTCTCCCTCGCCAACGTCACCGACCCCACCGCGTACGCGCGCGCCGCGGTGGTGGCCCGGTGACGCGCGGACACGGAGCTTTCAGGATCGGCAAGGTGTTCACGTTCGAGGCCACCCGGATGCTGGACGGCGCGCTGGACGGCCACTCCTTCACCGCGGAAGTGGCCTTGATGGCCAGTCAGCTAACCGCACCGGGGTTCGTCGTGGACTTCGGGGAGCTTCGGCCGATCAAGCAGTACATCGATGCCAACCTCGACCACCGGCTCCTGGACGATGCGGTGGGCGGGCCGGCGAGCTGCGAGCGCGTCGCCGAACACCTGCGCGCCTGGTGCCAGGCATACCTGCTGCCCGCCGTAGCGCTCCGCTTGGAGTCCGTCCGCGTGCGGACAGGCCGACGTCGGGCCCCCGACCCGTCGGCTGTGTACTTCTCCGCCTCCCACCGGCTCGGTGGCTTGCCTGAGGAGCACCAGTGCGGTCGATTGCACGGTCACTCCTACCTGGTGAGCCCCCTGCCTGGCGCCGGGGCGCTGCCCGCTGAGGTCGGCGAGTACGCCCGGACGGTGTTCGACGGTCGATTGCTCAACGACGTCGTGGAATTCGAGCCGACATCCGAGCACCTGGCCCGGCACCTGACGGCCCAGGCCGGAGCAGGTCTGACGGGGCTGCGGGTGTCGGAAACGGAGTCCAGCTGGGCGGAGTACCGGGCCGGTGCGCGATGAGAGCCGCCACCCTCACACTCACGGAAGCGGCCGAGGCCCTCAGTCTTTGGATCGCGGAGACGTTCGCCGACACCATCCAGGGTGAGGGCCCCAGTACCGGCGTGCCAGCCCTGTTCATCCGCACCAGTGGCTGCAACCTCGAATGCCGCCCCTGGTGCGACACCCCCTTCACCTGGGACCGCAGCCGCTTCGACCTGAGCCGTGAACGGACCCGGATGAGCGTGGCCGAGGTCGCCGCTTGGGCACTGGCTCGGCCGGAGCCGCTCGCTGTGGTCACCGGCGGGGAGCCGCTGATGCAACAGCGGGCGCTGGTGCCCCTGGTGCGGACTCTGATCGCGGGCGGCAAGCGGGTTGAGATCGAGACGAACGGCACCTATCGCCCGTACGACGAACTGGTCGCCACCGGGGTGCACTTCAACGTCTCCCCGAAGCTCGGGAACTCCGGGATGGCGGCCGACCGCCGGATCCGCGACGACGTGCTCCGAGCCTTCTCCGCGGCGCCGCAGCGGGCGTTCAAGTTCGTCGTCTGCTCGCCCACCGACCTCGACGAGATCGACGGCCTCGTCGAACGTCTCGCCCTGGACCAGGTGTGGGTGATGCCCGAGGGCACGACCGCACAGGTGGTCACGACCGGAATGAAGGCCCTGGTGCCTGCCCTCGGGTCGAGGGGATACCGGCTCGGCACCCGACTGCACACCCTGATGTGGGGCGACGAGCGTGGACGGTGAGCGCGCCGGCGGCCTGGTGATCGTCGGCTGCTCCCGCCGCAAGATCATCACTTCGAACCCGGTGCCCGCCCTCGACCTGTACCAGGGCTGGTGCATCCCCGAGCTCCGCCAGCGCCTGCCGACCGGAACCCCCGAACGCGCCCGGGTGCTGGTGCTCTCGGCCGGGCACGGCCTGGTCGGCGCCGACCAACCGCTGACAACCTACGAGCAACCCATGACAGCTGAGCGGGCCCGAGCGCTCCGCGGTCCGGTCCGACAAGCGCTCACCACCCACCTGAGCATCCATCCCGCCCACGAACTACTCCTGCTCTTGGAGTCCGCCTACCGCGACGTCCTCGGAGACCTGCCGCTGCCCGTCGTCCACCTCATCACCGACCCGACCACCCACATCGCCGACGTCCACCGCATTCTCGACTCCTGGAGCTGGCCGTGACCCCCGTCGCCGAACGCGTCTTCGAGAGCCACCGCACCTGGCAGCTCACGCACCAGGGCTTCCTCGAAGCGGCCAACCTGATCGCCACCCACGAGGCCGGCCACCGGCCCGACGCCGTCGTCGGCATCGCCCGCGGCGGCGCCCCACTGGCCGACCTCCTCGCCGAGCTGCTCCACGCCCCGGCCGTGATCGTCCACGCCCGGCACAACGCCAGCGACGCCATCCGGCTACAGGCCAGCGGCCACGTCCGGCTCCACAGCACCGACGATGCCCTGGCCCACCTCGCCACCGACGGGCGGCTTCTGCTCGTCGACGACATCTGCGGCTCCGGCTCGACCCTGCGCACTGTCGGTTCCTGGCTCACCGATCGCCTGCGCCCCTCCGTGCTCCGGACCACGGTCCTGTGTCGCAACCGCGGAGCGAACTTCACCCCCGACAGCTGGGGATGGACCGTCGCCGACTGGGTGCGCTTCCCCTGGGAGCCGGCCACCGAAGGCGCCACCGAACCCCTTCCGCCGCTCACCGCCCTGTGTCACCCCGCCACCGGCGCGCACTGAGAGCGCGGCGGCCACCCGTCCCCTTCACGGAATCGAAGAGGAGGTTCACGTGACTCTCGGCCTCAGCCCGGGCGACCACGTCCTGGCCATCCCCACCCACCCCGACGACGAGACACTCGGAGCCGGCGGCACCATCGCCCGTCTGACCGGTGAAGGCGTGCACGTCCACGTCCTGGCCGTCGCCTGCTGCCAGCGCCGACGCTGGGGAGCAGCCAGCACCACCGGCCAGCGCGCCGGCGAGTTCGAGGCGGCCTGCGACGTCCTGGGCGTCAGCGGGCGCAGGATCGCCTGGCTCGACACCGAACAGGCCCGTAACGTCCACCATCACCTCCCCGAGCTCATCCAGCTCATCGAGGACGGCCCCGAGCTGTCCTTGAACGCCTTACGACCGGCCGCGCTCTTCATCCCCGCCGCAGGCGCCGTCCACCAGGAGCACCAGCTGGTCCACCGCGCCGCCTACGCCGCCGCCCGCCCCGGGGGCACTGCCCGGCATTGCCCGCGCCTGGTCCTGGGGTTCGACGGCCCCGAAGACCGGGCCTGGAGCTCGGAGGCGGGCCCGCGTGCGGTCCTGGTGGACATCACCGCGAGCGCCGCAGCCAAGGACAGGGCCCTGGAGTGCTACGCCAGCCAGCTGCGGGAGGCGTCGCACCCGCGCAACCTGGAGCGGATCCGGGCGTTCGACGCGGCCGCTGGTGCGGGTATCGGGGCCGGACGCGCCGAGGCGTTCACGGCCTACCGGATGGCGTGGTGACCGCCCCTCCTGCCGTGCTGGTGGCCCATCAGCCCGCCTACCTTCCCTGGCCCGGGTACTTCTCCCGGCTCCTGGACGTGGACGAGCTGGTCGTCCTCGACCACGTCCAGTTCTCGGAGCGTGGCCGGCAGCACCGCAACGTGGTGCGCGGTGCACCAGGCAGTGCACCGTTGCGCCTCACCGTTCCGGTCCGCCGCTCCTTCGGCCAGCCGATCAGCCAGGTCGAACTCGCCGACGAACCGTGGGCCGACCGGCACTGGCGCACCCTCGTGGAGCGCTACGCCAAGGCCCCGTTCTGGCCGGATCACCAGGAGCGACTTGCCGGGATCTACGCCCGTCCCTGGACCCACCTGGCCCCGCTGGCAGAAGCCCTGACCCACTTCCTCCTGGACGGATTCGGCCTGAAGGTGCACCTGACGCCCTCCAGCCGGCTCGCCCCGTCCGGAGCCCGCACCGACATGCTCATCAACCTCTGCCTCGAGCGTGGCGCCACGGCCCTGCGCACAGGCACCGGGGCGCTCGGCTACCTCAACCAAGATCAGCTCGCCCACCACGGCATCCGGCTTGAGGTCGCCACCTACACCCACCCCCCGTACGGCGCCGACCGGCGTGGCTGGGTACCGGGGCTCAGTGCCCTGGACCTGCTGCTCCACGAAGGCCCGAACGCCATCCACGTCCTACGCGCGGGAGCGCGGACCAAGACGAAGGGCACCGCCCGATGACCCTCACCACCACCGGCCGCCGTCCGGTCGACACCGATCTGGTCGCCAACCTCTACCGCCAACTGCTCGCCGCGCTCGGGGAGGACCCTCAACGAGAAGGCCTGCGGGAGACCCCCGAGCGAGTCGCCCGCTGGTGGGCGGAATTCCTCGACCACGTCCCGGGCCGCACCGACACCGTCTTCGCCCAGGATCTGTCTGCCGACGGAGAGCAGTTGGTCGTGGTGCGAGGCATCAGCACGTGGAGCCTGTGCGAGCACCACCTGCTGCCCATGCAGCTGGATCTGACGATCGGCTATGTGCCGGGCGAGCAGGTCCTCGGGCTGTCGAAGTTCGCCCGGATCGCCCAGGCCCACGCCCACCGCCTCCAGCTCCAGGAGCGGATCGTCGAGGGGATCGCGGCGGACGTGGCCAAGGCCACCGGCGCCGCCGACGTGGGAGTCGTCGCCGAGGGCGAACACCTGTGCATGAGCATGCGGGGCGTCCGCGCGGAGCAGGCCCGCACCCTCAGCATCCGGTTGCGTGGCCGCTTCGACGGCGCGGGATCCCTGGGACAGCACCTGCTGGCCATCGCCCGGCCGCCGCGGTGAACCCGAACGACCTGAAGGCGTCCGGGCAGGGCCGTCGTTGCCCGGTGGCGAGCCCGCGAGTGTCTGTCAGCGAGCCGAATCAGCCGCCGGGGAGCGTACCTGCTGCCCGGAACTACTCCAGCGTAGCGGGACCGACCGACCCGGTGTGCTGGATTCACGTGACGGGCGGTCACCTTCCTGACCGCGAGTGGCACCGTGCGCAGTCCGTCCCGGACCTGTGGTGGGCCGAAACCCCGCTCAGTCGGGGCGGCCTGCCGGTCACCGACCTGACCCTGCTCCAGGCCATGGCCTTCGCATCCGCCCTGGGCGGGCGGCTGCCGGCATCGCCCGAGTGGGAATGGATGGCCTCTGCGGGTCGGCGGCGCTTCCCCTGGGGAGAGCACGCGCCCACCGCCCGGCACGCCAACCTTCGCGGGATGGGGCCGGACCGTCCAACCCCCGTGCGCAGCCTCCCGGCCGGGCGGACGCCCGAGGGTCTGTGGGACGTGGCCGGCAACGTCTGGGAGTGGACCCTCGCCCCCTGGCGCCGCGACGGCGCGGCCCTGCTGCGTGGCGGCTCGTACCACTCGCTGGACCAGTACGCCTCGTGCGCGCACGCCAACGACGTACTGCCCAACCTGGCTTCGCCCGGCATCGGGCTTCGCCTGGTCCGCGACACCCCGCCCGTCCCGACCCCATCGAACGGAGCACCTCGGTGAACATCGCGTTCGTCCTGCTCACCCACAACCCCGACGAGCCCGCCGGCATCGAGCGCAGCATCGACACGCTGGCCGCGGGCCTCCGCGAGTCCGGGCACCGCGCCTTGATCGTCGCCGCCGGCCCCGCCGCAGCGGCGGAGGGCCCCGAACTGCTGCGCCTGATGACCCTGGCCTTGCCGCGCCCGGCCGTGGAGGAGGACCTCCTCGCGCTGCTTGCTGATCCGGCGCCCGTCGAGGCGGAGCTCAGCCGTCTGCTGAGCGACTACGCCGTGGACCTGGTCTGCTGGGTGGACGCCGTCTGGGGGCTGGGTTTCCTCGCCCCCGCGCCGCCCGGCGTTCGCACCGCTCTGATGGTCCGCGTCCTACGCACCGACGAGCTGATGCTCGCCAGTCTCGCCCATGGGCCCGACGTGATCCTGACCAACAGCGACTTCATGATCCGCGACGCTGCCCGCCGGGGCCTCGACCCGACGACTTGGCGCGTCCTGCCCAACGCCGTGCACCACACCACTGCCGCTCCGGACCCGGCCGAGCGAGAGGTGCTGCGCCGTCACGGTCCGGTGCGGATCGTGGCGCGCGCCGAACCGCACAAGGGCACCGCCGAACTGCTGCGCGCCCTGCCGCCCGACCTCGGCCGGCCGCTGCAGATCGTGTTGGCCGCCGCCGGATTCGAGTACTGGCCCGGCATGCAGGAGCAGGTGATCGACGAGTGCCGTCAGCTGGCCGCTCACCTGCCCGACGTCGAGATCCTCCCCGCCTTGCCGTGGCAGGCCGTTCCTCCGTTCCTCGCTGGAGCCGCCGCCGTCCTGGTCGGCTCCACCAGCCCCGAGACGTTCGGCAACGTCCCCGCCGAGGCCCTTTCCGTCGCCACCCCCGTCGTCGGCTACGGCTTGGGGCACCTGCCCGCCCTGACCGGGCCGGCCGGACGCATGGTCGACCTCGACCAGGGCCCCGACCTGCTCTGGCGCACGCTCACCGAGCTGCTGGAGGACCGCGAGGCCTACCATGCCGCCTCCCAGGCCGGCCCCCTGCAGGTCGCCGGCCACCACCCACGCAGCGTCGCCGAGACGTTCCTCGCCCTGGCCACCGGGGCCCACCAGTGAGCAGCGGTCCGGCCGCGCACAGCCTGATGCGTCAGGTCACCGACCCGCAGCAGCTCAAGCGGGCCGCCCGCCAGTGCATGGGCCGCACCGGTGCACCCGGCGCCGACGGAATGTCCTGGAAGGACTTCCGGCAGGACATGCCGCACCGTCTGGCCGAGCTGTCCCGTCGGCTCGCCGACGGCACCTGGCAGCCACAGCCGGTCCGGAACATCACCTTCGACGGCTGGGGCAAGCAGATAACCATCGCGGTCCCCACCGTCACCGACCGCATCGTCCACCGCGCCATGCGGGCGGCCGCCGAACCGGTCCTGGAACGCGATGCCTACCCCGAGTGGATGTTCGGCTGGCGCCAGCGCTGCGGGCGACCTCAGGCCGTGGCTGCCGCCGCAACCCACCTGCGCGCAGGCCGCACCTGGGTCGTCGACATCGACATTGCCGCCGCCACTCGCGGCGTCGGCCTCGAACAGGCCATGGATTCCGTCGCCCGCTTCGTCTATGACGGCACCTACCTGGCCCTGCTGCGCCGTGTCCTGGCCGCCCTGCCCGATCCGCTCAGTCCGGGCAGCGGGCTGAGCCCGATGCTGACCAACCTGCGGATGACACCCGTCGACGAGGCCCTCGCCGACCTGCCGGCGGTGCGTCTGACGGACAACTACACCGTCTTCCGCTCAACGCGTGCCGAGGCCGAACACGCCTGGCAGCGCGTCACCGCCGCCCTCACCGCCCGCGGAATGCGTCCGGCACCCGCCAAGTCCAAGATCTGGCAGCCCAACCCCGAAGACCTCTACGCCGCCGGCTGATCCCTGGAGTCCTACCCGTGAACACCCAGACCCCGGCGCTGCTGTACTGCGCCGTCAACGGCATCGACAACTGCACCAACGGCATCGGCCGGCAGACCAAGACCCTGCTGGCCACCCTGGAGCGCCACTACGCCCGTCTGGCCGGCGATGTCGGTCCGTTCACACCGTACCTGGCCGCGCCACAGCCCGGCCCCGCGACCTGGGGCCACGACCTCGAACACCTCGTCTACGCCCGCTCCGTCGTCGAACGCCTCGGCGGACGCGTCATCGCCCTGCCCTACGACACCACCAAGCCCTTCTGGCATCCCGCGACCTGGGAGCAGCTGAGCGTCCGCGCCGCCGATGCGGCAGCTGACCTCGCCCGGCGGCACAGCCGGGTCCTGACTATCGCCGTCGACACCCCCTTCGCCGCGGTGCCCGCCCTGAGCGAGCACGAACGCGTCGGCACCGTCCTCGCCCTCTTCAGTACCGCCATGATCACCGAACGCCCCGCCCCGGACCCGGACCACGTGGCCTGGGAACGCGCGGCCATCGCCGCGGTCAACCGCCACCCACGCGCCCACCTCGCGAACATCGGCTCCTTCCTCGCCGACCACCTGACCCGCGACTACGGCCTCGACCCGGGCCGGCTGACGCCCTGGCCCTCGGGCCTGCACCTCACCCACCCCGACCTCGCCCCCATGCCCGCCGAGGACGCGCTCGCCGTCGCCCACCACTACGACATCCCCACCGACCGGCCCATCGTCGCCGCCATCGCCCGCACCGACCCCACCAAGGGTCTCGACCTGCTCATCGACGCCCTCGCGCCGTTACGCGACGAAGTCCACCTGGCCGCCATCGCGGTACGCACCGACGACGAGCGCGCCGCCCTGTTCGACACCTACGAGCGGCAGTGCCAGCGGGCCGGGCTGCGCGCCACCCTGATCGGCGACTTCGACCGGCAGTTGCCCCGCGCCCTCGCCGCCCTGCCCGCCACCCGCGTCATGGCCTGCCCCAGCCGCGGCGAGACCCTGGCCAACGTCGTCTTCGAGACCGCGCTGTGGACGCAACACGGCGGCGCCGTCGTCCTCGCCCCGGCCTGCGACGGCTTCACCGAGCAGATCACCGATGGTCACAACGGCCTGCTGTACGACGCCGAGCTCCCAGACGCCCTCACGAACGGGCTGCGCCGGGCACTGGCGCTCACCGAACAGGAGCGGGCTGCGATTCGGTGTGCCGCCCACAGCAGGGTGGTGGCCGAACGCGACGCCGCGCAGCATCTCGGCGCGTTGCTGGCCCGCTACTTCACGAACGGGCAAGGCATGACCGGTAGACTCGGTGCCCATCCGGTCACGGGTACCCGTCCGCCGCGGTCACAGGCCACCCCCAGCCAGTACGACTCCCTGGAGGCCCCGCGATGACGCCCCCACCGCTGCTTCTTGTCGACGGTCACAACCTCCTCTACCGGTCCTGGTACGGGTTCCCCACCCGCATCCTCAGCCGCGACAAGAGCGAGGACCGGACCGGCGTCTTCGGGTTCGTCGCACTGCTGCGCAAGGCACAGCGGCTCCACGCAGCCAACCACGAGCTGTTCGTGGTCTTCGACGCCGAGAACGGCGCCGACACCAGGGTGACCCAGGACAGCGACTACAAGGCCAACCGGGCGATGGAACCGGACGCCGGGTTGATCGGGTCGCTGAAGCACATCAAGGCCGCGCTGGACCACGTCGAGGTGCGCTGGATCGAGCACGACGGCTGCGAGGCCGACGACGTCATCGCCACGCTGACCACCCTCGCCCGCCAGGACGAGCGGCCGGTGGACGTGATGAGCGCGGACAAGGACTTCCTGCAGCTCCTCGACGACCCGGGTGTGCACGTGCTGAACACGATGCTGGCCGAGCACCGCCGTTTCACCGCCGGCCCCGACGTCCTGACCCGCTACGGTGTCACCGCCGCCCAATGGCCGGACTACCGGGCCCTGACCGGCGACCCGTCCGACCACATCGCCGGCGTGCGCGGCATCGGGCCCAAAACCGCCGCCCGCCTGCTCACCGGCGGCCGCCACCTCGACCAGATCCCGGCCGAGGACATCCGCCCTTCCTGGGCCGATCAGTGGGACAAGGCCCTGCGCTGGCGGGAGATGATCCGCCTGGACCGCAAGACCGACCTGCCCGACGAGCTGCTCACCGCCACCGTCACCAGCCCGCTGCCACCGGCCGCACTCATCCTCGAGATGCTGGGGCTGTGGTGAACCGCCCGGTAGCCGGCACGGTGTTGTGGGACTTCGACGGCACCCTCGGCCACCGCCGCCACGGCACCTGGGCAGACTGCCTACTGGAGGTCCTCGACCGCCACCATCCCGACCACGCATGGAAGTTCAGTGACCTCTACGATGCTCTCGCCACGGGCTTCCCCTGGCACCACGCCGACAAGCCCCACCCCCAGCTCGCCGACCCCGACCAGTGGTGGGCCCACACCACCACCGTCATCCATCGCGCCCTGACCGGCCTCGGCATAGACCATGACACCGCTGCGGCCGCCGCGCACGCCACCCGGGGCGCCTACACCGACGCCAGTACCTGGAGCCTGTACCCGCACGCCTTGCAGGTCCTGGACACCCTCGGTGCGGCAGGCTGGCAACACGTCCTCGTCTCCAACCACGTCCCTGAGCTGCCGACAATCCTGGCCGCCACCGAGCTCGCTCCGCGCTTGGCAGCGGTCGTCAACTCGGCTGCCACCGGCTACGAGAAGCCACATCCGCAGGCATTCCGCCTCGCGCACCAGGCCGCCGCAGCCACCGGCCGGGTATGGATGGTCGGCGACAACCCGAACGCGGATGTCGCCGGCGCCCGCGTAGCCGGGGTAGACGCCATCTGGGTCCGCTGCCCGAACCCTGCCGACACGCCCGACCTGCGAGCCGTTCTGCGCCTAATCCTCGATCAGGCAGCGCCGGCCCGCGAAACAGCGACAAGGGTATGGGAGATCCCACCTGTCACGGCCGACGCCACACGACGCACAGTACGCATCGGTTAGTCTCGTTCTGTCCGCACGGCACGGTGGGCACCCGGCCAGCGCCCCGGACACAGCGCACGGAGCCAGGTATGCACCACACCGTCCCGTCCCTCCCTCAGGTCGAGTGCCTCGCGGCCTTCGCTGCGCTTCGCGCGGGCACCCCCCGCGACGCATTCGAGATCGGCGAGGGCTGCAACCTCTACCCGCCCGCACCCGCGGTCGGGCGGCACCTCGCCAACCTCCTGCACGGCCTCGCCGCCCGAGGAAGCCTCTCCCGGTACGCCGATCCCTTCCGCGGCGGCGCCAGGGCAGCCTTCGCCGACCTGCTCACCGCACGCCTCGGCGTGACGCTGACCGCGGAGGACATCAGCTTCGTCCAAGGAGGCACCGAGGCCATCAGCTTGATCACCAACCACCTCGCCGCCACCGGCCACAGCCTCACACTGCCCCTGCCGAACTACTACGGCTTCGAGCAGTCGGCCGCCCGCTGGGGAGCACCCGTCGAGCGTTACTACCGCCACGACGGGCTCTCCCACCAGACCGGCGCAGCCACCGGCCGCCCTCGCGCACTCGTGGACGTCCTGCCCAACGGCGTCACCGGCACGCTCTACGCCCGCCCTGACATCGACGCGGACTTCACCCTCCTCGACATCGTCTTCCAGTACGGCGCCATGCATGACCAGCGCGAGCTCGAAGGCGCGATCCACCATCGGATGCGGGAACTCGACCTGACCCGTGGTGCGGCGATCATGACCGCCTCCAAAGACCTGTCCCTCCCCGGCCTGCGCGCAGCCGCCGTCATCACCCGGGACCAGGCGCTGCGGGCCCATCTCGCCGGAGACGCCTTCGACCGGGCCCCCACCGGCTCGCCGCTCGCCAGCCTCCTGATGGTCCTCTACGCGACCCTCCTCCACGCCTCCCACGGTCCCGCCGAACTCCTCGACAAGCGACACCACATGGCGCGCGAGATCGTCGACGAACACGGCCTGCCGGACCTGCCCAGCACGGCAGACCTGAACCTGGTGCGCGCCCGCCTGGCCACGATGGCCGACCGCTTCCGCGTCAACGCCGCACAGCTAGCCGGCGCCGACAGCCCATTCACCTACCCCACCGGCCTGACACCGGCCGCCGGGTACTCGGCCTTCCCCAGCCTCCGATGGCCGCGTCCGGACTTCCTGGCCTGGGTCCGCCAATGCGGAATGGACGGGCTCCGCCTCAACCCCACCGTGCTCCACAGCGGCACGGCGGCCGCATGGCAGGCGCTGTTTCCGGACCAACACCTACGCGTCAACCTGTCCGAGACCAACGAGCGCACCACCGAGGCACTGCAGCGGCTGAGCGCCAAGCTGGGACATAAGAGGTGACAGGCAGGTTCTTTGCACTCGGGTGACGGCTGCTCAGGGTCGACGACGTCGGCAGGGAAGCTCGCCGGAGGCGACATCTCATGATGACTACTTTGCTGCACGATCGATTCGCTTTGTTCTACTGTTCCCCTCACCGACTTCACGGACGCCACACATGGCACGGATTCATCAGGGGGACGGGTGTACCTGGCACGGGTGCAGGCTGAGAACTTCCGGATCTTCGGCGGGCCAAGTGACGGCGAGGTTCCCGGATCAGCGCTGGACATCACCTTCCAGCCCGGTCTCAGCGTCCTGGTCGGAGAGAACGACAGCGGCAAGTCCGCCATCATCGACGCGATACGTCTTTGCCTCACCTCCAGCGCCGACTTCACCCGGGTGACTGTGGAGGACCTCCACTGCGGCCCCGCGGGCACGGCCGACTACCTGCAGATCAGCTGTACGTTCCATGACCTGTCCGAGGCGGAGATCGGCACCTTCGGGGAGTTCCTGACGTCACCGCCCGGACAACCCCCTCAGCTGACGGTCACCATGCGGGCCGAACCGATGGACCCCGACCGGCCACACCGTCTCTCGGTCAGGGTCCGCGCCGGCGATACCCCTCTGGACGGGGAAGCTCGCGAGCACCTCCGGGCCACCTACCTGCGACCTCTGCGTGACGCCGAAGGCGAAATGCGAGCTGGCCGCAACTCCCGGCTGTCACAGATCCTCACGCAGTATCCGGATATGCAAGCGCAGAAGACGAGCGACTTCGACTCCGACAAGGACAGTGCCGACACCTTGGTCGGCATACTGGCACGCGCCGACCACCACATCAACGCCAACGGGCTGGTCCGCGAGGCACGCGACGAGATCAACAACAACTATCTCAGCAAGTTCGTCATCGGGGGAGACACCCTGAGTGGCACCATCGGCATAGCCACCACCGCGTCGCTGCAGAATGTACTGGAGCGCCTCGAACTCACCTTTGCATCACGTCCCGGGCTGGCCCAAGCCACACGACATGGCCTCGGCTACAACAACGCCCTGTTCATGTCCGCAGAGCTTCTTCTCCTGGGCAGGGACAGCCACGCTCCCGTGCTCCTCATCGAGGAGCCCGAAGCACACATGCATCCTCAGCTGCAGTCCCGTGTAGTGGATCTGCTCCGGGATCAGGCACAGGGCGCGTCCCCAGTACAGATCATCGTCACCACGCACAGCCCCCACATCGCGTCCAGCGTGCCGGTGGAGCAGCTGACCATGGTGGCTCATGGTCGCGTGTTCCCTCTCCGGCCGGAGTACACCCAACTGGACTCCTCGGACTACGCGTTCTTGACCCGATTCCTGGATACCACCAAGGCCAACCTGTTCTTCGCCCGCGCGGTCGCCATGGTGGAGGGAGACGCCGAGATACTGCTCCTACCGGCGCTGGCAAACGCCATCGGCCACTCGTTCAGTCGAAACGGCGTCAGCCTCGTCAACGTCGGTAGTACCGGCCTGTTTCGCTACTCCCGCATCTTCCAGCGCCGCGACCTGACACCTCCCCCCGTGCGGGTCGCCTGCATCACTGACATGGATCTGGCACCCGACGGCGCCGACGCCAAAATGGCCGGGGAGCTCAAGCGATGGAGCGAGCTGACCGAGCAGCAGCGGGCCGACCACATCGCCAAAAAGCGGGAGCGGAACGGGGGCGTCGTGCGGACCTTCGTGTCGGACTGGTGGACGCTCGAATATGACTTGGCCCGCGCATCGTGGCCAATGGCCACGATCATGCACCAGGCGATCGGCGCAGCCAAGGGCACCAAGTGGCCGACAGCAGAGGACCTCGTGGCCATTGAGGTGAGCGCAGCCAATGAGGTGAAAAAGTGGCGGGACGACGGCCTTACATTGGAGGAGGCTGCGCTGAAGATTTACCAGCCACTGCGCACCGGCGGCAGGAAGAAGCCGATTGCCGCCCAGCATGCCGCCCGCCTCTTGGAACAGGGCGCCGCGATCACTCCTGCTGACCTTCCTGCCTACCTGGTTGAGGCGATCAACTACCTGTGCGAGAGCACTCAACCGTGACCCCACCTCTGGACGCACGGGCGCTGGACCACGTCCGCGTTAAGGCCCACGCGAAACGCATGGGCCTCACTCTCTCGCTGCCCGAGCAGTTCGCGTTTCTCGAAGCCCGCGGACCACTCCATCTACAGGCAGCCCCCGGCTCAGGCAAGACCACCCTGGTGGCCCTCAAGCTCGCGCTGATAGCGGACGGCTGGTCGTCAACACGGCAGGGAATCTGCGTCCTATCCCACACCAACACCGCGACCCAGGAGATAGCCCAGCGATTGACCGGCAGGTCGCAACGCCTCCTGCGCTACCCACACTTCATCGGGACGATCCAGAGCTTCGTCCATACCTTCCTATCCCTGCCGGCCCTGCGCTCGCAGGGGGTCACCACGCGCGCCATCGACGACGAGGTATACGCGCAACAGGCGCGGCGGCTGCTAGATCTGGGGCAGTTCCGCACTCTGCGCTCGTACACCAGAAGACGGCCCGACGGGATCCAGTTGGTCACCGAGTCCACCTATCTCTTCGAACCCGGCGAGCGAAGACTTCAGATCCGTGTCCGGAACCTCGGCCGCGAATCCGAGAGCTACAGGCAACTTCTCTCGCTCAAGCTCCATCTTGCCGAGCGAGGCGTCTTCCGATATCAGGACATGTACGCGATCGCAGCGCGGCATCTCCACCGGCACACCCGCCTCGGCGCAGGACTGCGTATGCGGTTTCCGTTTGTCGTAATTGACGAGATGCAGGACACGGACGCCATTCAGAGCGACATCCTGGACACGGTCTTCGGCGACACCGCAGTCGTCCAATGCGTGGGGGATGTCAACCAGCGTATATACAGCGCCAGCACGCCCGTCGCCGTATCCAGTGGATTCCCGGACCAGAGCGCGATGGAGCTGCCGACCAGCCACTGAACTTGATTGGGTGATGTCGGGCTGTTCGCCGGACAACGCGCAGGTGGCTTCGGTAGTCCTGGGGCGGTGAGATATCCGCAGGGCGGCGGTTTGACCGACGCTGAGAGGGCCGCGCGGGAACGGGTCCGGTGCCAGGCCGTGGCTTGCTTCGAGGCCGGCGAGAAGAACCGGGAGATCGCTGCCGCGTTGCGGGTCTCGGAGCGGTCGGTGGAACGTTGGCGGCGCCAGTGGCGCGAGGGCGGCCACGCCGGGGTGGCCTCCAAGGGGTCACCCGGTCGTCCTCGGCTGTCCGACCTGCAGATGGCGAGGCTGGAACGGGAGTTGGAGCGCGGTCCGCTGGCACACGGGTGGACCGACCAGCGGTGGACCCTGGCCCGGGTGAAGACGATGATCGGCCGGCTGTTCCACGTCTCGTACACCGTCGAGGGCACGTGGCGATTACTGCGGCGGCACGGCTGGTCGTGGCAGCAGCCTGCCCGGCGGGCGATCGAGCGTGACGACGATGCGGTGGAGCTGTGGAAACGGGAGGTCTGGCCGCGGGTAAGAGCACCGCGGGGGTGAACAACGCCTGGGTGGTCTTCGAGGACGAGGCCGGCCAGTCGATGACGCCGCCGCGTGCCAGGACCTGGGGCCGAAAGGGCAGCACCCCGGTCGTCCGCGTGCGCGGGCGGGGATCGGGCCGGGTGTCGATGGCGGGCATGACCTGCTACAAACCGGGTGAACGGTCCCGTCTGATCTACGCGATCCGCGAGTACCGGGGCCGTAAGGACGAACCGAAGGGCTTCGGCTGGAAGGACTACCGCGACCTGGTCATCCGCGCCCATATACAGCTCGGCGGCCCGATCGTGCTCGTGTGGGACAACCTGCGCACGCACCTGGTCACGCCACTGCGGGAGTTCATCGAGGCCAACACCGACTGGCTCACCGTGTTCCAGCTACCGACCTACGCCCCGGACCTCAACCCGCAGGAGGGCATCTGGTCTCTGGTCAAGCGCGACATCGGCAACCTGGCCGCCGCCGACCTCGGCCAGGTCACCCGCGCAGTGAAGCGCAAGCTCAAGATGCTCCAGTACCGGCCGGAGGTCATCGACGGCTGCCTGAGGGGCACCGGCCTGACCCTGCCGGCGTGACCGTCAGAAGAAGCCGAAGAAGCGAGCCCACCAGGTGGGCCGCTGAACGTGCGAGGGCAGTCGACTCGGCCCGTCGTAGTCGCTCTCCAGCAGTTCCTCGGCAACCACGACATAGCCGAGCTCGACCAGCGCCCGGTTGGCCTTGGGAAGGTCCGCGCCGTCCAGCTCGCCCTCGGCCTGGGCTTCCTCCGTTCCGAGGAAGGCGCCCGGGTTGTCGGCGCAGACCAGAGCCAGTGAGCCGAACTTGCTCACGCAGACGACGATCCGGGTTCCGCAGACGGTTGCGTCCCCGGGCACGACGACGCGTCCGTACTCGCTGGAGTCCTGGGTGTCCTGCTCGGCCGTGCAGGGAGCTGCGAAGTCGCCTTCGAGCCGAGCCACCAGAGCACCGAAATGGACTGAGGTCTCGCCACGGTCGTAGTGCTGCGGCCACTCCAGCCACTCCGGATCATCGAGCTTGCGCAGCAACGCCAGCAGATCCGCTTCGCTCTCGGTCATGCGCCCATCTTGACGCAGCAGCCACCCGCGGAGCAGCCCCGGGCACCACCACACTCACCGCTCCCCGACATCACCCATTCAAGTTCAGCAGCGCTTCGGCCCCGGCGTCGCCCAGGTGGCAACCCGGCTTGCCGTCCACCGGCCACAGCAGATCCACGGGCACGGACCGGAGAGCACCCTGGCCGTCCTCACCTTCACCGATGACTCAATAGAGCGCGTGGTCCCGGCGTTCGAAGAACTCGTACGGAGAATCGTGCCGGCCGAGGCCATCGCCTCACACCCTCCCAAAGTGCTTGGTGCTCGCGAGAATCCGGGCACCTCCAGACTCTTCCCTCGCGCTCTGGGCTGCTACGTGCCCAAGTGGCACCCCTCGCTTTCCCCGACCGGGGCCAGCCGACTCCTGTACGCCTACCGAGCAGCCACCGCGATGGTCCTGAAGGACCAGAGACTTGGTCCGGCCGCCAACTTCCTCTGGGAAGCCGTCCGCGGGCTCGCATGGCAGATGCAAGCACCAACACGCCCCCTCGATCTCATCGACGGCCTTCCAACCTTCTCGCAGCTCGACCGCCGGACAGGGACAACCGGTCACGGGGTCCGGACGCTCCTGGCCACAACACTGCACAGTCGCCACGACACCCCTGCCGCATGGGAGGACTTTGTCCACCGGCTCACGGGACTGCTTGGCGAACTCACCGGCGCCCCAATCCAGCTGGATCCGACCCTCCACGAAGCTTGGCTGTCTTACAGCTCGCCGCCGGAGAGCAACGAGACATCCCTGGCCTCCCCCAGCACTACTGCCAGAGCGAAGGGCGAAACGCACTGCGCCACGCTGGTACTCGAATGCGCCACGAAGAACGGGAAGAGCCATGATCTCGGAGGCATCCTCCCGGTCATCACCGGGTCGATGTCAGCAACCCAACTCAATGCCACCAGCCAGCACGCGGCGATGACCACCTTCGTCGCCGCCACCCGGGCCAGGCATGCCCTCGTTCTCGCAATCCACCGCGACCGCGCCGAAGCCCACCGTCCTGCCTTGACCCGAGACGGCTGGCTCGTTCTTGAGGTCTGAGCGACTACGAGGTCGGCTCAGCGACGGCGGGGCGGACAGAGTGACGACCCATCCACCTACGCTAGCGAGGACGGCCTCCGCCGCGACCACGACGTCAACTGATACACCATCAGGAAGGTCAGCAAAAAGTCAGCGTCGATCCGATTAGACCCAGCTACGCCTAGCCAAACTTGCGATTCGGCGCAGCCCACCGACGCCGAATTCCAACCGATCCCGGGAGGCTGCGAGACGTCGCGGGCGACCATCTCCCAGCGCCTCCGAATCGAATTGGCCCGCAACCTTGCACACACCCCTGGCGAGCATTACCGCAGGTCAGCGCACCCTTCCTCGCGCCTTCAGCGGAATGTCGGGGAGCCCTGGCGCACGCAGCCGGGCGCCGTCGTAACCGTGCACTTCACCGAACCGCGAGCTCTTCTCCCAGTCATTCCGTGCCTGTACGATCTCATCACCGGATCGGCCGATGAAGTTCCACCACATGACGATCGGCCAAGCCTGCCAGAAAGCCTCCGAGTACTGCTTCGCCGAAGCCAGCGATTCAGCGGTGCTCTCTAGGCCTCCCGGCGGGACGCGGCCATGCCGGGGCAGGATGCAGATCTCGGACGTACGGGTCCGACGCAGCCCAGGACGTCAGTCGCGTGCGCCCAGCTTCAGCACCGGTCGGCAGTAGGCAACCGGGTTGGACCCAACTCGCACTGTCGATTCTCGCTCCGAACCAACCCGCGACGCCGTCCTCACCCAGGCCTTCGGGGCAGTCCACATCGACGAGCGGATCTCCAGCCAGCGCGACATCGCGCTGCCGACGCACCGGGGCGCCCAATCGCCCTTGTCACTGGTACCGCCGTCGCCGCGCGGGCAGAGCGGTTCGCAGAACCGTACATCGTGCTCGCCCAGCATCGAAGGCAGCCCGTGCAGCAGGGGCAGCATGCCGTCGCGGGTGGTCCCGGGTCCTGTCTCGACGACGGGTGAAAACTCAAGACCAGGAAGTTAAGCCGCTGCGGCGTTCGTCAAGTCCCTGACATGGCAACGGAGCCCCCGATAGAACTGCGTCGACCAAGATCGCTGTTCT
>NZ_JBFAJO010000079.1:0-39558 GCF_040655255.1 Kitasatospora sp. NPDC050463 | reverse complement strand
CCGGTCCGACAGTCGCTCGTCCGTCGCCGGCTTGACCTGCCCAGGGCGTGGCATCCAGGCACCTCCTGGGCAGGCAGCCTACCATCAGCGATCCTAAAGTCACTGGTATTGGGTCTAGATGACGACGCCCTCCGACCCACCCGGTGCGCGGCGTTCGTAGCGTCGTACCGGCCGACCGGTGGCGCGGTCTCGATGAACGAGAGGCGGGCGAACCGGTGGCGGGTCAGGACCAGGTGCACGGTGGCTGAGTAAACAGACATGTGTGTACGGTGAGTTGACCCAGCGACGGCGGGCTCCCGATGCTCCGGGGCGACGCCCCCCTTCATGCCGAGGGAGCACCGATGAGCACCGTGGCCCTGACCTTCGACGACGGCCCGCATCCCGACAGCACGCCCGCCCTGCTCGACGCACTGACCCGGGCCGGCGTCCGGGCCACCTTCTTCGTGTGCGGCGAACAGGTCGTCCGTCACCCGGAGTTGTTGCGCGCCCTGCACGAGGCCGGGATGTGGCTGGGCAACCACAGTCACACCCATCCGCACCTTCCGGGCCTCGACGACCACGCGCTGCAGCGCGAACTTGAGGTGCCGCAGCAGCTGTTGCACCGAATGACCGGCAGCTATCCGACCCTGTTCCGCCCGCCCTACTGCGATACCGACGCCCGGGTGCGTGGCGCTGCGGAGGCACTCGGACTCACCGAGGTGCTGTGCACCACCGACACCCGTGACTGGGCGGGCGCCGACGCCGAGTCCATCGTGCGCGCCGCCCGGGACGAACCGCCGGGCGGCGTGGTGCTGATGCACGACCATGGCCGCCAGACCACCGTCGAGGCCGTACCGCACCTGCTGGCGGCCTGGGCCGAGCGAGGGCTGCGGCCGGGACCGGTTCCGCCTCAATGACGACGCCACAGCCCCGAGAGCTGATGTCTCGTCACGATCTGTACCAGCGGATCAGGATTCAGTAACGGCAGACCTACTTCTTGTCCGCTGAACTGTGAGTGCTGACAATCTCACCGGGCGACCGGCCTGCCCCGGGATGCCGACGCCTCCAAGAAGCGTCGGCATCCCCCCTTTCCGCCTCTCACGCCAGCCGCATGCAAGTAAGTGGCTGTTGTCGTTCCGGTCTTGAGCGGTGTCGCTCGAACGGGAGTCTCAGCGTTGGGTGACCGCGGTGGCTCCCAAGAAGGAGTGTCGCCCCTACTCGGATCGCCGGCGCGCGAGATGGACGATGATGTCGGCGGCGATCTCGACTGTCTCAGGCAGGGCACGCGTGATCGCGTCGAACGCCTGCTGTCGCCTCGAGTGCGGCAGCTGGAGATACGCCGAGACGGTCGACAGGTGGCCGACGTAGTCAGGAGCGCTCATCGTCAGGCGCCGCGTGATGACGGTCTGCTGAACGTCGAGGAACAATGGAGACCTCTGCAGCTCCGTACCCGGCCACTGCATGTCCTCATCAGGAGCGGTCCCGTCGGGAGAGGCAACCTCGTCGCTTTCCAGGAACGGCGCCCGCGCCGCACGCACAGACTCCGCGACGGCTGGGTCGGCCAGCTGAACCGGGCCGCCGAATGAGGCGAACACGCCCTCCGGTTCCAGTAGCGCGGACACTCTTGACCACCGACCCTCCGGGCGTGTCCAGTGCAGGGCCGCCGCCGCATAGACCAACCCATAGGTTTCACCTGGCCGCAGGTCCTCGAAGGCGGCCCGCACGGTCGTCACGTTCGCGGGCACGGTCTTGTTCAGCTCGGCGAGCATGGCGGCGTCGGGCTCCGTCGCCGTGACCGTGACCCCGTGGTCAGCGAACAGGCGGGTTGCTTTGCCTGTCCCTGCACCGATCTCCAGGGCCGTCCGGACCGGCCGGCCCGCGTACGTCATCACCAGGTCGAACAGCTCCGTGGGATACCCCGGCCGGAACCTTTCGTAGGCTTCCGCGATCGCGCCGAAGCTCAGTGCACGAGCAGACATGCCGAGCATCCTGACACGAGCGCGGTGGACAGCGCTTGGATTATCAGCGGCTTGGCCGTCCGATCTTGAGGGGTGCCGGTCGAGCGGGACCATCGATCGAGCGACTGCGGCGGGTGTCGGGCATGAGAGCAGGGCCTCGTGGTACCGCTGTCCGCCCGGTTCCTCAGCCTGTGCGGGGCACGCCGCGACCTAAGTAGGAGGGCTCGGTGGCCCGACATCCGATGAGCAGTTCGTGGCCCCGGCTCACCGCGCGGACCTCGGTCTCTGGACCGAGCCCGTGGCTCGCGCAGCCAGGAGAGGTGGCCGTGCGGACGGCTCAGGTCACGATCACGACGCCCCCGCGAGGAGTACGACGGGGCCCTCTCCCTGTGGAGAGGAGTCTGGCTCCAGGTCTTGCCCAGGTACCACGAGGGTCAGCGCCCGGCGGCGTGGGCGTCGCGGACGACCTGCCGCCTCCTCTCGGGCCGTCGACGCACGCCGCCCCTGCTGCCGGGTGGGGCAGCAGGGGCGGCCGGGCGGGTGCGGGTACTTCAGGTGCTCACCCGCGCCGGGGCGTCACTACCAGACGCGGTAGACGGCGTCGCGCGCCTGGCCCAGGTACTGCTGGTAGGTGCCCAGGTGCCAGGCCGCCCAGGAGGCCCAGCCGCGGCCGGTACCGTCGTTGTCGATCGCGAAGGCCTTGCGGGCCGACCAGCCCATGTCCTGCCAGTTCTCGGGGGTGACGACCGCGGCGTCGTGGTAGTGGACGTCGGGGTACCAGCGCTCGTTGATCTGCCAGGCGCCGAGGTCCTTGGTGCCCGGGTCGGGGTCGGTCGGGAGGTTGGTGTGGACGGCCAGGCGGTCGCAGCCGGACTCCGCCATGGCGATCGCCACGGCGTAGATCGCGTCGTCGTTGCGGCCCTCCCCTGACTTGTCCTTCGCGAAGCCCGCGAACTTGGCCTCACGGGCGCAGGCGTCGATACCGCTCTGGTCACCGGCGGCGTTGGCCGTGAAGCTGGTCGAGGTGAGACTGAGGGCCAGGACGGCGACCGAACCGGTCAGCAGGGCACGGGTTTTGCGCAGCACGAGAGTTCTCCCTTCGGCGACGGCCCGGGGTCGGGCCGTGTACAGAGAAGGACGCTATGCAGCACGGGTAGACAGGCCGTCAACGAGTGGTAGACGCCGTCCCGCGCCCGGAGCGGCGGGCGGGGCGGGACGGCTGTCCGCGGGGGCCCGGCACGGCCTGGAAGGGTGGTCCCGCCCGGGTGACGGGCGGGCACGCCCCCGGCCGCACCGTTGCTCGGCCGCTACGAGCTACGTCCGGGCCAACCCCCGGAAGCGGTGGTGAAGCCGCCGGAACCGGTGGACGTGTCGGAGGTTCGGCTCGGCTGGAGGCCGGAGCCGGAGCCGGAGGTGGTGATCCGGACGCGGCCCCGGCCCGGGTCCTCCTGACGGCCGGCCGACTCCGTGGTGGACCATCGGGACGCGGGTGCGGGCTCGGGTGCCGCCGGCGGGCGCGGGTCCTCCCGGTCGATCCGCAGCACCAGGCTGCGGCCGCCCGGATTTCCCACCCCGTCGCGGTCGGTGCAGCGGACCACCTGGCTGCGGACGCCGCCGCGGTCCTCCCACCGGCCCACCACAGCGCGGACACTGGGCCCCCAGACACCCTCGTACTCGTACTCGACGGCGAGGTCCCAGTCCTCGGCATCGATCAGCTCGCTGGCGCCGAGGACTCCCGGAACCACAACGGTGCCACCGCCCCGGATGATCACCACGGCGCGCTGCGGCCACTCGGCCTGTACGCCGGTCACCGTGATCCGGTGGGCGCCTCGGTACTTCGGCATCGGTCACTCCCGCAGACTGGTTCGGCTGGTCCGTACTCCTCCTCCCTTCTACGGCCGGCGGCCGGGCCGGGGTTCGCGGCCCTGCCACCGGTTCGACCTCAGCCGGTGTGATCTTGAACTCTCGCGGCCCGCGCTCGGGCCGCGGTGCTCTCCGACCCGCGGCCCCGAGGGTGGCGCCCGGCCCGCCGGCGGCCGACTGCCGGCGTCCGGCCCTGCCCGTGGCCCCTGTGATCCTCCGACCGGATGACATCGGACCCACACGCCGTCAGCGCGCCGCGGGCAGCGGGACATGCGTGGTTCGGCTCCCTACGATTCCGCCGTGAGCGCCTCGGCGGATCGTGGCCGGGGGCCCGCTGCCCGTGCGACGCAGGCCGACCTCGCCCCAGGTCTCTTCGGCCGGGCCACCTCTACCCGGGGTTCTTCAACCCCAGAAACGGCGGTACGCATGAGCCCGACCATCCGCGGCAGGCTGAGGTCCTGGGCCGCTGCCGGTGCGACACTCGTGGCCGTGGCCGGTACGGTCGTCACCGGTCCGACCGCGGCGGCGCAGGACGACGACCTCGGGGCCGCCATCGAGGCGATCATGCACAAGCCCGGTTACGAGCACGCGCAGTGGGGCGTTCTGGAGATCGACGTCGCGACCGGTGAGGTGATCCACTCCAGGAACGCGAACCAGTTCTTCATCCCCGGCTCGACCACCAAGCTGGTCACCATGTCCTCGGCCTGGCACACCCTGAGCCCCGACCACCGCTTCACCACGCCCGTGATCGCCACCGGCACCCGCGACGGCTCGACCCTGAACGGGAACCTGGCGTTGGTCGCCCAGGGCGATCTGACGATGGGTGGGCGCACCAAGCCCGACGGCTCCGTCGACTACACGAACATCGACCACACGGAGGCCAGCCTGCCCGGAGCCGGCCTCACCCCGGAGAACCCGCTCGCCGGGCTGAACGAGATCGCCCGCCAGGTGCGCGACGCGGGCATCACCCAGGTCAACGGCGACGTGATCGTCGACGCCCGGCTGTTCACTCCCCCGGCGCTGGACCCGCAGCCCACCCCGCTGATCATCAACGACAACCTCATCGACCTGCTCACCACCCCCACCTCGGCCGGGCAGCCCGCCCAGCTGACCTGGCGTCCGCAGGTCGCCCCCTACCAGGTCACCTCCACCGTTCAGACCGTGGAGGCCGGCGGTCCGACGAACGTCCAGGTCGCCGCCTCCCCCGACGGCACCCGGATCTCCCTGTCCGGCACGATCGCCGCCGACGCCCAGCCCCTGCTGCGGATCTCCGACATCCAGAACCCCAATGACTTCGGTCGCACCGCACTGATCGAGGCGCTCGCCCGCGTCGGCGTCGCCGTCACGGCCGATCCGACCGGTCCCAACCGCCAGGACGCGCTGCCGGCCTCCTACGACGGCGACCCGCAGGTGGCCGCGTACGTCTCGCCGCCGTACAGCCAGTACGCCAAGTTGATCCTGAAGGTCAGCCACAACCTGGGCGCCAACCTGGCCCTGTGCAACATGGCTGTCGTGCGGGGCAGCGGCGACTGCTTCGACGCCTTCCGAACCGAGCACGCCTTCCTCAGCGACGTCGCCCACGTCGACCCGACCCAGTTCCAGCTCGCCGACGGACGCGGCGGCGTGGCGGCGGACCGGGCCACCCCGATCGGCCTCGACCAGCTCCTCGCCTACTGGCTGGGCACCCCCGACGCGGACGCCTTCCGGATGTCCCTGCCGATCCTGGGGGTCGACGGCAGCAACGGGATCTCCTGCACCACGGACTGCCCGGCCAAGGGCAAGGTCTTCGCCAAGCCCGGCACCATCCTGGGCTTCGACGAACTCAACCAGCGGATCGCGGTCGGCGCCCAGGAGGAGGCCGGCTACCTGCAGACGGACGGGGGCTGCCTCCACCTCTTCTACATCGGCGTCACCGGCGCGGCCAGCCGCGACATCGAGAGCTTCATCGGCATCTTCGACGACGTCAACCAGATCTCCGCCCTGCTGCAGGAACAGGCCTCGGCCGCCGAGCACGGTCGCACGACCGGACCGTCCCGCGAGCATCCCGCCCGCTGACCGCACCCGACCGGCACCAGGACCCGACCGGTAACACCGCCCAGGTCCTGGTGCTGTGCCGCGCGCGCCGACAGGCGCGGCGGGCGCCCAGGGCGGCGCTCGGGGTTCCCGGTGGCGGAGAAGCGGCGGAGACGGCGGCGAAGACGCTGGCGGAAACGGCGGCGGAGCGATTGGCAGTTGTGATTGTGGCGCGCATGCAACTATTGTCTCAGCATAGATTGCCCCTGCAATCACCTGCGGTCCGTCTCCTCTCCGCCCGCCGACCCGACCAGGAGTCCGACATGAGCACCACCCTCTTCACTCCCTACACCCTGCGGTCATTGACCGTGCCCAATCGGATCTGGATGCCACCGATGTGCCAGTACAGCGCCGCACCGGACGGCGCGGCGGCGGGCGTCCCGACGGACTGGCACTTCTCCCACCTGGCGGCGCGCGCCGCCGGCGGCACCGGGCTGATCATCACCGAGGCCACTGCCGTCAGCCCCGAGGGCCGCATCTCCCCCTACGACCTCGGCCTGTGGAACGACACCCAGACCGAGGCCTTCCGCCGGATCACCGCGTTCCTCACGGCGCACGGCACCATCCCGGCCATCCAGCTCGCCCACGCCGGCCGCAAGGCCTCCACCGAGCGCACCTGGGTCGACCGCGGCCGCGCCCTCGCCCCGGAGGAGACCCACGGCTGGCAGCCCGTCGCGCCCAGCGCCGTCGCCTTCGACTCGACCCGGGTCGCCCCGGCGGAGCTCACCGCGGAGCAGATCGGCGAGATCGTCCGGCAGTTCGCGGACGCCGCCCGGCGCGCGCTCGACGCCGGCTTCCAGGTCGTCGAGATCCACGGCGCCCACGGCTACCTGATCCACGAGTTCCTCTCCCCCCACACCAACCGCCGCACCGACGCCTACGGCGGCTCCTTCGAGCGCCGGATCCGTTTCGCCCTGGAGGTCGTCGACGCCGTCCGCGCGGTGTGGCCCGAGGAACTGCCGATATTCTTCCGAGCGTCGGCGACCGACTGGCTCACCGAGAATCCCGAGGACGAGCGCGAGGGTTGGACCTCGGAGGACACCGTCCGACTGGCCAAGGAACTGCACGCCCACGGCGTGGACCTGCTCGACGTCTCCACCGGCGGTCTCGTCCCGGACGCCCGGATCGACGCCGGCCCGGGCTTCCAGGTGCCGTTCGCCGAGGCGGTGCGCAACGAGACCGGCATGCCGGTGGCGGCCGTCGGCCTGATCACCGACCCCGCCCAGGCCCAGCAGATCCTCGCCGACGGCAGGGCCGACGCCGTCCTGCTCGGCCGCGAGCTGCTGCGCGACCCGTACTGGGCCCGCCACGCCGCCACCACCCTCGGCGGCGAGGTCGCCGCCCCGGTGCAGTACCACCGCGCCTAGGATCTCGGCGGCGGCGTCTCGTTGGTCTCGGGACGCCGACGGAGCTCCTCCGGACTTCCGATGGACCTCCGAGGGACCAGGTCGCCGCCCGCGGAGGATCCGGGCGGCACGCGTAACGGCCCGGCTCCTGGGATCGGAGCCGGGCCGGCGGCCCGGGTCGGGGCCGGTCACGCGAGTCGGGGCCGGTTGCCGGCGCAACCGGCCGGGGTCAGGACACGAGCTTGATGACCGCCTCGGCCGCGGCCTTGCCCGCCGCGGACACGATCGCCTTCACGAGGTCGCCGAGGGCTCCCGTGACACCGGCCGCGAGGGTGTCCGTCGCGTCCAGGTCGGCCTTGAAGGTGCCGTTGAGAATGCCCTCCCACTTCTCGGTGATCTGCGGGTTGTTGCCCACGAACGAGAAGTCGTCGTTGCGGTCCGGCGTCCCGAAGGGCAGGCCGGCGACGGTGCCCTCGGTGTGGCCGGAGTGCTGAAAGGTGAACACCGTCCCGTCCGGCGTCATCACGGCGGCGCTGATCGTGTAGTCGATGTTGTCGAAACCGCTGTCGTGCGCGTGCGTGCTGAACGAGAAGAAGCCGTCCTGGCGCATCACCACGTGCGCCGAGCCTCCGATGGCGATGTCGGTGGTGACGTCCTGGTCGAAGTTCTTGCTCGACGTGTCGTACCAGAAGTGGTCCTGAACGGAGGCGTCGCCGCCGACGAACCAGAGTTCCATGCTGCCGGGGATCCGGGAGACGGCCGCGATGCCGCTGGTGACGGAGGCGCTGCCGGCGGGAGCGAGCTCGAAGCCCTGCCAGGTGCTCCCCTCGTACCAGTAGCGGTCCTGCACCGAACCGTCGGGCCCGACGAACCAGACCTCCATACTGCCGGGAATCCGCGACACCGCCGCGATGCCGGTGTGGGTGGAGGCGCTGCCGGCGGGAGCGAGCTCGAACCCCTGCCAGGTGCTCCCCTCGTACCAGAACCGGTCCTGCACCGAACCGTCGGGCCCGACGAACCAGACCTCCATACTGCCGGGAATCCGGGAGACCGCCGCGACACCGCTCGTGCTGGACACGCTTCCCGGGGGCGAGAGTTCGAACCCCTGCCAGGTGCTGCCCTCGTACCAGAACCGGTCCTGCACCGAACCGTTCCCGCCGACGAAGAAGACCTCCATGCTGCCGGCGATCCGCGACACCGCCGCGATCCCGCCGTTGACGGAGGCACTACCGGCGGGGGCGAGCTCGAAGCCCTGCCAGGTGCTCCCCTCGTACCAGAACCGGTCCTGCACCGAACCGTCGGGCCCGACGAACCAGACCTCCATACTGCCGGCGATCCGCGACACCGCCGCGATCCCGCCGTTGACGGAGGCACTACCGGCGGGGGCGAGCTCGAACCCCTGCCAGGTGCTGCCCTCGTACCAGAACCGGTCCTGCACCGAACCGTTGGCCCCGACGAACCAGACCTCCATACTGCCGGGAATCCGGGAGACAGCCGCGATGCCGCCGTTGACGGAGGCACTGCCGGGGGGCGCGAGCTGGTAGCGCCGCCACGGCGACCCCTCGTACCAGTACGCCCCCTGGACCGAGCCGTCCGAGGCGACCCACCAGACCTCCATGCTTCCGTCGATCCGGGAGACCGCGGCGACCCGGCTCGACAGCGACGCGCCGCCGGCCGACGCAAGCGTGAATCGGTTCCAACTCATCTGGGACCTCCGGTGGTTCTCGGTCGGAACACGCGAGCCGGGAAGAGCCCGGCCCGGTGCGCGGGGAGCATCGGCCGGTTCACCGGACCGAGTGCTCAACGTGTGCTCCCACGTTAGGAATTCACCGCGCCGCCGGCATGAGGCGGTGGTCCTGCGTATGTCCCGGGACCGGTGCACCAGTCGGACGTGCCGACCGTGGGACCGGCGCGCCGGGGAGGACGTCGCCCGCACACCACGAGTGGCGGCGAGACCTCGGTTCCCGCGGCCGTCACACGCGGCGCCGGCCCTCGCGGGTGCGGCGCCGCGCACGGCACGTCGAAGCCGATCCCCGAACCGGTCGGCCGGCTGCGCGGGTGCGCCGCACGCCCCGCCGGATAATGGTGCGGGGCCGCAGGCCGGCCGCACCGAGCGATGGAGAGGCAGTGGACGGATGACCCTGGAAGAAGGCCGGCGCGTCAGGTTGGCCGAGGACGTCGGGATCGGCGAGGCGGTCGCCGGGGAGCCCGGGTCCGTCGTCGGGTTCCTCTCGCTGGGGGCCGGGCTGGAGGGCACCGTCGAGCGGGTGGACGGGGAACTCCCGGAGAGCCACGAGGTCCGCGAGTACCAGCGACTCAAGGCACTGTTCGAGGACTACGGGCACACCATGCCGGTGGCGAGCCGGGAGCGGCTGGAGGCGGAGATCGCCGTGCTGGAGCCGCAGTGGGCCGCCTACCGGGAGCAGGGCAAGCGGGTGACAGTCCGGGTCCGATGGGACAACGGCTTCGTCCTCGACGGGGCGCACCAGGACGTCCTCACTCCGCTGTGACGGAGGACGCCCCGGTGCGAAGGCGGCCGTCGCCCGTCCGCGCGGGCGATCGGCGCTGCCCTCGGCCAGCGGCGGCCTGACGGCGGCGTCGGCCCGACCGTCGCCCCAGGTGCCCCGGCCCGCCGCACCGTGCCCCCGCCGTCCGTGCCCCCGCGCCCGGTGGCAGGCGCCCGGGTCGGGGCGTTCGCGACCGCGTCGGTCGCAGTGCCACTCCCCGGGCGGGGTCAGCCCGCGAGGGTGTCGCGCAGGCGCTTCTTGTCCGGCTTGCCCACAGAGGTGAGCGGGATCTCGGACACCAGGTGCAGGGCCTCCGGGGCGTAGATGCGCCCCTTGTGGGTGGTGACGAAGGCTCGGACGTCGTCGAGCTCCGGGCGCCCGCCCGGCGCGGGGACGACCGCGGCGTGGACGTGTTCGGTCTGCTGGGCGTCGCGGAGGCCGAACACCGCGCACTGGGCGACGGCCGGGTGGGTGAGGAGCAGGTCCTCCACCTCGGAGGGGTAGACGTGCCCGCCGACCACGATGATCTTGTCCGTGAGGCGGTCGGCCAGGTAGAGGTAGCCGTCCTGGTCGACGTGCCCGATGTCGCCGGTGTTCAGCCAGCCGTCGCGCAGCACCTCGGCGGTGAGGTCGGGCCGCTTCCAGTACCCCGCCATGAGGGAGCGCGACCGGACGTGGATCTCGCCCTGCTCACCGGTCGGCAGCTCGGCCCCGCCGGCGGACCGGATCACCACCTCGACGCCCGGGAGGGGGCGGCCGACGGAAATCCGGCCGCCGTGTCCGACCCGGTCGTGCTCCTGCGGGGCGAGGGCGGCGACGTTCTGCGCCTCCGACATCCCGTAACCGCTCGCCAGGATCGGCCCGAACACCTTGAGCGCCTCTCGGACGCGGGTCGGCGAGGCGACACAGCCGCCGTACAGGATGCGCCGCAGGCTGGAGAGGTCGGTGTCGGTGATCGCCGGGTGATCCAGCAGCCGGTAGAGCAGCGGCGGCAGGACCCACAGGTCGGTGATGCGCTCGCGCTCGACGGCTGCCAGCACTTCACCCGGGTCGAAGGAGCGCTGGATGACCACCGATCCTCCGTGATGGAGCGTCAGGTCGCTGAGCACACCGGCGAGGTGGGCGAGCGAGGTGGCCACGAGGAGGCGGGGCGCATCGCCCTCCGGGGCGAACGGGACGTCGAAGGCCCTGCGGTAGGGGCCGTGCAGGCTGAGGATGCCCTTCGGAACGCCGGTGGTACCGCCGGTGTGGCGGATGCCCAGGTCGTCGTCCGGGCTGATCCGCACGGCCGGGGGCTCGGCGGGGCGGCGGGCCGATGCGGCGATCACGTCCTCGCCGACGGCCTCCGGGCCCGGGCCCAGGGTGAGGACGGTCGGCACGTCGACCAGGGCCAGCAACTCGGGCGCGGTCGCGTACCGTTCGGCGTCCACGAGCAGCACGGCGGTGTCGACGCTGGTGACGATCTCGGCGAGGACCGGGGCGCTCATGCCGTCGTACAGATTGACCACCCGGGCGCCCGCGATTCCGGTGGCGTAGCGGGCGCTGAGCGCCTCGGGGGTGTTGCCGGTGAGCAGGGAGACGGTCGTGCCCCGGGTGACGCCCCGGGCGATGAGCTCGTGGGCGAGGCGGTAGGTGGCGGCGGCGAACTCGCCGGCGGTGATCCCGACGCCGTCGGCGGTGGTGACGGCCGGCCGATCGGGATCTCGGGAGAGGGACCGGAGGACCAGGGCGGGGGCGCTGACGAACTCCGCGTCGTTCATGGCCACTTCATCTTTGTAGTTTGCAACCATGTCGACAGGCTAACCCCATCCCGGGCGCCGCGATGCCGAATCGGGGACGAGGACCGCGCGGGCGGGCCGAAGCCCGCCGGCTCAGCCTACGGCTGATCAACGAACTCGAGGCCTGGCGGGGCATCGCCACCCGTTTCGACAAGACGCTCGAGAGCTACCTCACAGGCCTTCACCTCCGCGCCTCGATGATCTGGATGGACGACCTCGTGCCACCACCCAAATGATCACAACATCGCACAGGCCCTAGGTGCACATCAGGTTCTGGACCAGGCGGGTCATCATGGGCGAGGGCGCGACGTTGAGTTCCCGCTGCAGGAACGCCCGGTAGTGCTGGTACGACTTGAGTGCGCTGGCGACATTGCCCTCGGCCATGTGCACCTCGACGACGATCCGGTGGGCGGTCTCGCGGACCGGGTCGATCTCGATGGCGGCGAGTGCGGTCTGCAGGGCGGACAGATAGTGTTCCTCGCTCTTCAGCCGCTGGGCGAGGCTCTCCAGGGCGTGCAGGCGAGTCTGGTCCCAGCGCTCACGCTCCAGCATCAGCCACCGCTCCTCCCAGCCGGGCAGGAGTTCCCCGCAGAGGTCGTTGACGACGTCGTCGCACTCCGCAGGCAACAGGCTGAGCCCGGACAGGACTTGCCGCGCCTTGGTCCACGCCCGGTGGAGGTCGACCCGGGTCGAGGGTGTGAGCCGCAGCCGCTGGCCGACGTTCTCGATCGCGGCCACCGACCCGATCCGGCGGCCCTGGCAGAGCGCGGAACGCAGGTTCGCCGCCGCCCGGCACCGCGTGCAGTCGGGCCACAGCTGCTCGGCGGCCGTGCTGCGGAGTACGCCGTCGCCGTGCAGGGCCAGGAACGCCAGGAGGTGCCGCGCGCCGACCGGCAGCGGGACCCCGGCTCCGGCGTAGCTGGCTTCGAAGCCTCCGAGCAGCTCAATGCCCGCACCATTCCACGCCATGTCTTCCACTGTGCAGGCTTCGGTGATGCCTCGCACCCGCTCAGTTGCGGTCCGGAGGGGCCGGCGGCACGCCCGGGGTGCGGGGTCGTCTCGTGGGTGCGATCGCCGCGAGCCCGTCGGAGCGAGGGGGCGACGTGTCGCGCAAGGCGTCGCGCGGGCGTCGCGCCACCGTGGGCCGCCCGTCGCGGAAACCGTCCACGGCAGCCGCCCGCGGGCAGGGCCACAGGCGGGCGGGGCGAACCGGACGGCCGGCCGCGGCGGTCGGAGTACGCCGGGGGGACGGCACCGCGACAGCACGGCGACGCCCGCGCTGACGTATCGGAGCGCACCGGCCGCACAGCCGTGCCGGAGGCTGGTGCCATCCGGTGCGGCGTACCCCCCCGGCACCGGGTGCGGGCGTGGAGAAGGGTGATGCGGTATGGAGGCCCGATCGGTCCTGCAGGACTTACAGCTGCCCCCTGACCTCCTGGTGGGCGACGAGGCGGTGTGTGTCGCCGTCCTGGACGGCCCGGTCGACCTCGCCCATCCCTGCTTCGCCGGCGCCGACCTGACCCGGCTGGACACGCTCGTCGGGCAGCCGGCCGGACCCGGCCCGATGTCACAGCACGGCACCCACGTCGCGAGTCTGCTCTTCGGCCGACCCGACGGTCCCGTGGCGGGGCTCGTGCCCCGCTGCCGCGGGCTGTTACTCCCGGTCTTCCGGGACGGGGCGCCCGGCCGGGTTCCGCAGCTGGATCTGGCCCGGGCCGTCGAAAGGGCCGTCCAGGAGGGCGCCCACATCATCAACATCAGTGGTGGCGAGCCCAGCCAGGGCGTCCAGGTGGACGCCATGCTGGAGCGAGCCCTCCGGCGGTGCGAGGACAGCGGGGTCCTGGTCGTCGCGGCCGTCGGCAACGACGGGTGCGACTGTCTGCAGGTGCCGGCGGCCGTGCCGTCGGTGCTCGCCGTCGGTGCTCGCCGTCGGTGCGGCCGGTCCCGACGGCGAACCCCTGGCGATGAGCAACTGGGGTGCGGCCTATGCGGCCAACGGCGTGCTCGCGCCCGGCTGGGACATCGAGGGCGCCGTACCCGGTGGCGGGCGCCTGGCCCTCACCGGCAGCAGCTTCGCGACTCCCCTGGTGTCCGGCGTCGCCGCGCTCCTGGTGGCCGCGCAGCTCCGCGCCGGGCACGCCGCCGACCCCCGGGCCGCGGGCCGGGCCGTGCTGCGCGGCGCGACGGCCCCCGACTGCTCAGCCCCCGACGCCCCCCGGTGCCGGCGCGGACTCGCCGGCCGCCTGGACGCCGCCGGGGCGTACGCGCTCATCGCCCGGAGGGACGATCCGACAACTGCCGTGGCCGGCCACGCATCGGCCGGCGGCCTCCCGGTACCGGCACCGGTGCCGCGGCCGGCCGGTCCGCCCATGGCCCTGCCCGTACCCGCGCAGCCGACGACGCGCCGGGTACGGGCGCTCTCGCCCGGGTCAGGGGCCGACGCCGCCGGCGCGGCCTCGCCGCCCGGGACCCGCCACTTCGAATCCTACGAGGGAGCCAGCATCATGGACACCGAGAGCGCGCCCGTCGTCACCGCACCCGACACCGTCGCCGCCGCGGGCGGGGAGCCCGGTGGCGCGGACCACCTGCCGCCCGCGGATCAGGCGGCCGTCGCAGGGCCGGCCCCGGACCGGGGTGTCGCGCCGTCGGCGCCCTGCCAGTGCCAGGGCGACGGCCGGCAGCCCGCCGGGTCCGAGGTCGCCGCGGCCGCCGCCCGGGAGCCGCGGACACCGCCGGAGCCACCCGGCGTCACCACGCCGGCCCGGCCGGCGGCCGCCGCCGACGGTCGCACCGGCGGAGTGCGTCCCTCGTGCGGCTCGGGAGGCAAGGACCAGTACCCGCTGATCTACGCGATCGGGCAGATCGGGACGGACTTCCGGACCGAGGCGCGCCGGGACAGCTTCCGCCAGGACATGGGCCCCGTGCCCGGGGCCCGCGTGGGCGGCCACGAGAGCGAGACACCGGCGAACCCGTATGACCCGAGGCAGCTGTACGACTACCTCGCGCGCAACCCGTGGGCGTCCGACAAGCTCACCTGGACGCTCACCATGGACAGCACGCCGATCTACGCGCTGGAGGGCGAGACCGGACCGGCATGGACTGGAGCACGCAGATCTTCGACCCCGACCTGACCGTGGACCAGCTGGAGCAGCTGGAGCAGCTGGTCGGGCGGCCCAACGAGCTCGTGCAGGTGCTCCTCAAGCTCTCGACGCCACCGGTGTCGACGGTCTACCGGACTTTCCGGGACGCGATCGTCGGCCAGGCCCAGCGGGTGAGCGACCCCGGCTTCATCTCCCGGGTCTCGGTCCCCGGGCGGCTGACCGACCGCACGGTCCGGCTGTTCTCCGGCCAGGTCGTCCCGGTCGTCGAGGTGAAGAGCCGCGGCATCTACACCTGGAGCGAGAACGACCTGGTCGACTCGGTGCTCCAGGCGGTCAAGGAGGACACCGAGAAGCGCAACGCCCAGGCGTTCGACGAGGTGCTGTTGCGCAAGACCGTCCGTGCGCTGCTCGACAAGATCTACTACCAGTTCCGCAACCTCGGGCAGAGTTCCGCCGACCGGGCCCTCAACTACGCCGGGACCAACGCGTTCCTGTTCGCCAGCCAGATCAGCGAGGGCCTGCTCTCCGCCAAACACGTGCCGGGCAAGGACGACCGCCTCTACGCGCTGGACTACGTCCGCGTCTCCAAGAGCCCGTACTGCCGCCTGGGTTCGGACTGTCAGGACGTCGCCGTCGGATTCTTCGACCCGGAGGACGAGCGGCGCTCCCGGGTCACCTATCTGTTCACCATCGACGTGAGCGACGAACTGCCGGTCACCCTGGCTCCGGTCCACCAGTTCATCGGCGACATGTGAGGCGGCCGCCCCGGCATCGCGTCGACCCGACCCGACCCGTTGAGCCCACCGTGAGGAGGAGACCCGCCATGAACACTCACCCCGGGCACCCGAAATTCCGGCCCCCGGTCCAGGCCCACCCGGTCGCCCGCAACAGCGGCGACGAGCCGCCGTCCCGGCCGACCGGACCGGGCGCCGAGGCGGCCAGGTCGACCTGTGCCCACCTGCCCGGCCTGGCCCGCCAGATGTGCTACGCGGCGCGGTACGGCGGGTAGCCCGGCGCCCGTGCCGCGCACGCTCGACCGGAAGGCAGGAGAACCGTGATGATCGACCAGGCTGTGCGGGACGCGGCCGCACTCGGACCTCCCGGCCCCCGGCTGCCACGGCTGGCGCCGCCCGTCCACCGGGCGGGCCCCAGGCCCGCCGGGGCACTCGGCGACGGCCCGGGCGTGGAAGCGGACAGGAGCGCCGGGGAGATGGCCGGGGAGGTGGTCACCGCCCTCGTCGACGACTTCCTGGGCGGCTCCGTGAGCGACACCATCGGCGGCCTCATCGACGGCTTCCTGTCATTGTTCAGTTGAGGCACGGGCGACAGTGCCGCCGACGAACCGCGCCTCTCCCAGGAGGCGACGGACGAAGGAGGGCGGTAATGGTCCACCAGACCGTTCGACATTCGACGGGGGCCGGGGCGCCGAAACCGCGGCCACCGCGACCGGTGGCGCCCGTCGAATGTCGAACCAGGACCACGGCCGGTGCGCCCGGCACCCCCCGAGGCGTCAAGGCCGACTCGCCCGAAGACTGGACGAGCCTCGTCCTGGCGGTCCTCAGCGCACTGTGAGTGCGAGCCACCGCACCCACGACGATTCGGGCCTCCGGCGAGGAGGCCGAGAGGAGCGTAGTCATGACCAACAGGACCGTTCGAGATGCGGCAGGCCTGGGCCCGCCCGCACCGCGGCTGCCGCGACCGGCGGCGCCCGTCGACCGGAGCGCGACGGCGGCCGGCACGCTCGGCACCACCCGGGGAGTCGAGGCCGACTCGATCTTCGACACCATCCTGCACGGGCTCCCCATCCCGCAGATCCCACCGCCTGTCTTCCCGGGGCTCCCGCCGATCACCCTCCCGGGACTCCCGCCGATCACCTTCCCGTGGTAGTTCGGCGGCTGAGGCAGCAGGCGCGTCGACGGCCGGGGGCCGGGGCCCCGCCGTCGGCCCCACCCCGGTGACGGGCCCGCGCCGACCGCGCCGTCGCGCAGGGCGCGGCCCCGTCGCACCGGACACCGGCGCGCGCCCCGCGTGCGCCGACCAGGAGAGGCGCAGTGATGCGACACAATCCACCGATTCGGCAGCCGATCGACCGCAGGGTGCCCTACCGGCCGTATCTGGTGGTCATGAGCGACGACGTCCCGGCTCGGGACCGACGCCCGAAGAGCAGGCAGGACTCCGCCACCGCGAAGGAGGACGTCGTCATCATGGACGGTCCCGGCGGTACCTTCGGTCCGTCCCCTCAGGACCCCGGCCCGTGGCCGTGCACCGGGTCCAGCGGCCCGGCCTGCCGGTTCGTCTGACCGTGCGCCGGAGCGGCCGGGCGGAAGGCCGGCCCGGCCCCGCCCGCCCGAATCCGGCACGCGCGAGCTCGACGGCTCCCGCCGGACCACACGCACACACGAGGAGCTGATGATGCATCAGAGCGTTCAGGACGCCTTCGTCCCGTTCAGTGAACCGCTGGAAGGGCGCGTCCGGTTCATGTATCTGGATGTGAAGAGCCTGGTGTCCACCGGCGTGGGAAACCTGCTCGACGCCGATGACCCGGACGACTTCGGCAGCAATCCCCACCCGCTGCCGGACATCTTCACCCTGGACTGGCTCGACAAGGTCACCCAGGTGTCCGCCGATCACGCCGGGATCGAACAGGAGTACCGGACGGTGAAGTTCAGCGGCACAGCCACCGCCTCGCTCACCAGGAAGGAGGAGATCACCAGCTTGCGGATCACCGATCAGACGATCAACGACCTGGTGGCGGGCAAGCTGGCAAGCTTCGAGAGCACGCTCCAGGGACGGCCTCCGTTCGCCGACCTGGCGGACTGGCCGGCCGACGGCCAGCTCGGCCTCTTCAGCATGGCGTGGGCCCTGGGCCCGCTGTTCCGGTTCCCGCAGTTCCAGGCCGCCGCTGCGTCGCAGGACTGGCTGACCATGGCGCGCGAATGCAAGATGACGGAACTCGGAAACCCGGGAGTCGTACCCCGGAACGTCCGGAACGGGTTGCTGTTCACCCTCGCCGGATGGAACGCCGCGCCGCCCCCCGGCGACTTCACCCAGCTGGTCTTCGACGCGTCGCAGAAGCTCGACGCCAACATGCGCTCGGGGAACTTCCCCGTCCCGCTGAACCTGGCGATCGGAGTGCAGACCGCCCTGGAGGACCTGGGCTTCGACCCCAACGGCCTCGACGGTGTGTTCGGGAACGGCACGCGCGCGGCACTGACATCGTTCCAGGCCACCAACGGTCTCGGGCGGACACCCGCCGCGCACGGCTTCGACGACGTCCCCCAGGAGACCCTGGATACCCTCGCGAGCCAACTCGACGACAAGGGGTTCGCCCACTTCCCGTAACACGAACCGGCAGCAGGAACCTCCGCCCGCCCGGGCGCGCGCTCACCGGCGGACCGGCCCGGATTCCTCCGATCCGGTGAAGTCGCCTCTGAGTAGGGCCGGTTGGGCCTACTGTGTCGCCGTATCGGCGGGGCGGGCACGGGGGGTACCTGGTGGACGGCGGGTCAGTGGAGAACCACATCACCGGCGGGCTCATCGTGGGAACGGTGATCCAGGGCCGGCACGTCGAGCTGAAGCTGCCACCGACGGTGACCCCCGTGACCAACGGGCTGCCGCCGGCCGGCGCCACGTTCGTCGGGCGCGACCGGACTGCGCAGGAGCTTCACGAACGCCTCGCGCCCGGGCCTGCGGGCGCTACGGCGGGCGGCCCTTCGGGCGGGGCCGTCACCGTGCTGACCGGCCTCGGCGGGATCGGCAAGACCGAGCTCGCGCTGCAGGCCGCCCATCGCGCCGTGGCCGAGCCCGGCTGGTTCCCCGGCGGGGTCCTCTACCTGAACCTCTCGGTCCAGGACGGCGAGCACCACCAGTCACCGGAACAGGCCCTGGACACGCTGCTGCGCCACCTGGCCGTCCCGATCGAGCACATCCCGGAAACGGTGGAGAGCCGCAGCGCGTTGCTGCGCACCGTCCTCAACGGCTATGCCGAGCACGGCCGGCGCGTCCTCCTCGTCCTGGACAACGCCGCGGGCCCCGAACAGGTCCGCCCACTGCTGCCCTCCAACGGCGGCACCCCGGTGCTGATCACCTCCCGGCAGACCCTCACGTTCCACCTCGGCGAGCACCTCTACGACCTGGACGTCCTCGACCAGGACGCCGGGGTCGAGTTCATCCACCGCGTCCTCGACACGGCCCGGCCGGGCGACGGGCGCGTCGCCGCGGAGCCCGCCGAGGCCGTCCGGCTCGCCGAGTTGTGCGCCGGACTGCCGCTGGCCCTGTGGATCGCCACCGCGCTGCTCACCGAGGACCCGGCCCGCCCCCTGGCCAACCTGCGCGCGGCGCTGGAGGACTCCCAACGGCGGCTGGGCCGCCTGAGCCGGCGCGGCGACAAAGCGGTACGGGCCGCCTTCGAACTCTCCTACCAGGAGCTGACCCCGCAGCAGGCGCGGCTCTTCCTGTTCCTGTCCCTGAACCCCGGCCCCGATGTGTCAACCGAGGCCGCCGCCCGGCTGCTCGACGAGAACCCGTACGACGTCCAGGACCTCCTGGGCGACCTGGTCCGCGCCCACCTCATCGGGCACGGGGCCTCCTACGATCGCTGGCGCCAGCACGACCTGGTCCGGCTGTTCGCGCAGGAGAAGGGCAACGCGCGGGTCGAACAGGACCGGCCCCTCGACGCCGTCAGCCGGCTCTTCGAGCACTACCACCGGACCGCCGAGGCGGCGGACACCCTCCTGGCGCCCGGCGACGGGGACTCCGACGGGGACTCCGACCGGTTCACCGACCGCGCCGCCGCGCTGGAGTGGCTGGAGACCGAGCGGACCAACCTGGTCGGGACGGTGAAGGTCGCGCACACCCTGCGGCGGCCCGACATCAGCGTCCAGCTCGCCTTCGTGCTCACCCGGTACCTCAAGCTCCGACGTCACCTGGACGACTGGATCGAGGTCAGCATGACCGCGGTGGCGCTGTACCGGCTGAGCGGCTCCGACGAGGGCACGGCGGCCGCCCTGAACAACCACGGCGCGGCGCTGGCCGGGGCACGGCGGTTCCCGGAGGCGCTCGGCGCGCACCAGGCCGCCGCCGACCTCTACCACGAAGCGGGCGACCGGCAGGGCATGGCCGATGCGGCCGGCAACAGCGCCGGGGTCTGGCACCAGGCCGGCCGTTCGGACCTGGCCGTCCGGCTCTACGCGGAGGTCGCCGAGCTGTACCGCGAGCTCGGCGACCACCACGGGCGCGTCGCCGCACTCACCAACCGCGCCACCGTCCTGTCGTACCTCCGGGAGTTCGACGAGGCGCTCGACGACCTTGCCGAGGCCGCCGAGGCCACCGAGACCGGAGGTCCGGACGGCGGCCGCGACGAGGACGCCCATACGCTCGTCTCACGCGGCCGGGCCCTGGCGGGCAAGCGCGAGTTCGCCGAGGCCGTCGCCCTGTTCACCCGCGCGGCCGAGATCGGACGACGGGACGGGGACCAGCACGGCGAGGCGGCCGCCCTCACCGATCTCGGGAGCGCGCTGTTCGAGACCTGGCAGATCGACGAGGCCGCCGAGGCCAACAGCAGGGCCGCGGAACTCTCGCGCACGATCGGCGACCGCCACCACGAGGCCATCGCCCGCAACACCCTCGGTCTCTGCCTCCAGCGCGTCGGCCGGCTCTCCGAGGCCGTCGAGGCCCACACCGCGGCCATCGAGTCCTTCCTCGACACGCAGGACCGGCACGGGACCGGTCTGGCCCGGATCAACCTCGGCATGGCCCTGGCCGCCTCGGGCCGCCCCCGCGAGGCGGCCGAGGAGCACCGGCGGGCCACCGGGATCCTTGGCGCCTGCGACGACCCGCACGGCGAGGGCATCGCGCAGAACCACCTGGGCTGCGCCCTGCGCGGGACCGGGGAGTTCGAGGAGGCGCTCGCGGCGCACGACCGGGCCGTCGAGCTCTTCCGGCGGAGCCGGGACCGGAAGTCCGAGGCCGACGTGCTCAACAACATCGGTGTGTGCCGGCGCGCGATGGGGCAGCACGAACAGGCCCTCGCCTCGCACGCCGCCGCCACGGCCCTCTACCGGGAGGTCGCCGACCGGCACGGGGAGGCCGAGGCGGCGGAGAAGAGCGCGGCGACGCTACTGGAACTGGACCGGTTCGACGAGGCGGCCCGGTTGGGTACCCGGGCGGCCGAGATCTTCGAGGAGACCGGGGACCGCTACGGCACCGCCGTCGCGTACACCAACCTCGGCCTCGCCCTGACGGAGCTGGACCGGTACGACGAGGCCGTCGAGGCGTCGGGCAAGGCCGTCCTCCTCTTCCGCGAGCTGGACTGCGTGCCGCAGGAGGACGGCGCGATGAGGAACCTGCTGTACGCGAGCAGCCGGAAGCGGTCGGCCGCCGCGGAGCCCCCGGCCGACCGGGTCGGCGCGGCGCGGACCCTGCTCGGCCGGTGGCGGCGCACGCGCGGGTCCCGACGCGGTTAGCGGCCCGGCCCGGCCCGGCCCGGCCCGGCCCGGCCGAAGCGATCGGTCAGGATCACGGCCGTCGTCCAGCCGCCGCACCTCGCCGGGGCGGCACTCGTGTCGGTCCGTATACATCCGGTCCTTCGCGGGTTGAATCGTCCCCATTCGTCGATCCGCGGCGCCGTCCGGCGCCGAACGACCGAGGGGAGCCCACCCGTGGCACTCGTACCGAGCGGTACCTACGGCATCAACAAGCCCAACGAGCAACTGCTCACCCTGCCCGGGACCAAGGAGCGCATCGTCCTCCTGCCGCCCTCCGAAAGCGAAGCCGAGGCGCAGACCTGGCAGGTGGAGGCGCTCGACAACGGCAACGTCGTGCTCCGCAACCTGCGCCACCGTGAGTCGGTCGATCGAACGGGAGTCTCGATCGGATGATCGCGGGCCCTGCCCGGCATGAGAGCAGAGCCTGGCGGTATGCGGGGGAAATCCAGGGGCGCGGACGGCCGCGCGCTGCTACGGTCGGGCGCCATGAGCTGGCTTCCCGATGACTTTGTCCACCCCGTCCTGGTACCGCTGCCGGGCGGTGGTCATCACCTGCGGCCGATCCGGGAGGTGGACACCCCGCTCGACTATCCGGCTGTGATGGGTTCGCGCGAGCGGCTGTGGACCATTTTCGGCCCGGCCTGGGGCTGGCCCGCGGACACCATGACCTACGAGGCCGACCAGGCCGACCTTTTGCGGCACGAGAAGGAGATCGCCGCGCACCAGTCCTTCAACTACGCTCTGTTCGACGCGGCGGAGACAGTTCTGCTCGGCTGTGTCTACATCGACCCGCCGGAGAGGGCCGGCGCGGACGGCGAGATCTCCTGGTGGGTGGTGGACGAGCTGGTGGGCAGCAAGGTCGAGCAGGCCCTCGACGCGCTGGTGCCGCAGTGGATCGCCGCCGACTGGCCGTTCGAGCAGCCGCGCTTCCTCGGCCGTGAGATCTCCTGGTCGGACTGGCTCGCCCTGCCGCAGCATTCCGACACGTAAGTGGTTGTTGCCCGTACCGATCTCGAAGGCGGTCGGTCGAACGGGAGTCTCGATCGGGTGACTGCGGCGGTTTCCGCGCGTGGAAGTATGGCCTCCTGGTAGCTCGGGGGTGCGATCCGCACCTGGTCGCGGGCGGGATCTCGTGGCGGGCGATGCCCGCGGACTTCCCCGATTCGGGGCCGGGTCTACACCTTCTTCCGCCGCCGGCGCGAGCACGGGCTGATCGCCGAGTAGTTGGCAGCTTTTGCCACGATGCCGGCGAGTTCGCGGGGGCGGGTGGCCGTCGGCCAGTGGCCCGAGTCGAGGTCCACGTACTCACGGTGGGTAGCGCGGGCGAGCTCAGGACTCTCACCGGCGGCAATCCACTCCTCGGCCTGGGCGGGGGTGAACTCGAGACAGACGACCACAACGGGGACGTCGAAGCGGCGCTCGTCGGTCAGACGCACGACTCCCCTGGCGACCACCTCGGGGACAGGAACGGCGGCGGACGCGAAGCGGTCCCGGTCCTGCTGGTCCAGGTCCGCGGCGTCCGCGCCCTCAAGGAAATCCCCACCCGGAAAGCTGGTCGCTCTGGCACTCCGGCGTGCGTACGACGTCGACTTCGGACGGGGAGACGGGTTCTGAGTACCGCACCCCCGCCGTAGTGGTTCAGTGCTCGCAGAGGGAGAACTCACGTTCGTAGAGCTGCTCGTTGTGTTCGCCCACGAAGAACTTCCTTTCCTGCATGAGCTCCTCGCGGTACGTCCTGGCCTCCTCCAGCGTCATGGTCGTGGTGTCGGACCAGGGCTGCTGCGGCGGTACGTCCGAGGTCGAGACGATCCGCTGCGTCGGGTCGACGAGGAAGAACGCGAGGATCTTGCGGTGGCCCGGGCGGGTCGGGTCCGCGAGGCGGAAGGCGTCCACGCGGTGCTGGAGGACGTTGGGAAAGGCCAGGCAGCGGCCCTCCGGGGTCGGTACCGCGCCCAGCACCTGGTTCAGGGCGCCCTCGTCCTCGAGGCCGTAGACCTCGCGCAGCCCGGTGTCGTCGTTCTGTTCGTAGCGCGGGTCGTCGAGGGCGGCGCGGAATCCCAGCCGGCTCTCGGTGATGTTCTCGCTGTCCCAGTAGTAGATGCCGGTCGAGACGATCCGCTCGTTCAGCATGCCCTCGACGTGCCAGGAACCGCCGGCGTACTCGGGCTGGTCCGGGGTGAGGTGGACGGTGGCCAGCTTGACGATGACCTGGAGGCGGCGGCCGCGCAGGTCGATGCGGGCGGAGGCGTCGGGCAGGGCGGGCGGGCTGAACTCCGGGGCGTCCGGGACGATCGGGTGGCGGTTCTCGAACCACTCCTCGTACGCCTCGTCCCAGGCGGCGCGGGCCTCCCAGTAGGCGTCGTTGTCGGGGTAGGACGACTTGTCCGGGTACTCCGGCTCGGAGTCGTACCAGCCGTAGGGGTCGGCCTCGATCCGCAGGGGCCGCGGGTGCCGCAGATCGGTGAGCACGTTCTCGAACAGCGGGCGCAGGCGCGCGAACAGGTCCGGCAGGACGGACTCCAGTGCGCGGTGCTCTTCGGGGTGGACGTTGTTGACGTACGAGCGGAAGGCGACGGCTCCGTCTTCGCTGACGTCGACGTCCGTGGGCAGCCACTGGAACCGCTCCGAGAACTCGTACTTCGCGTAGTGCTTCGTCGGGTTCTGCCACGCCTGCTCGGGACCTCCGCTCGCCTCCCTCACCAGACAGAACAGGGAGGGATGGACGAGGTCCAGCACCTGGCCGTCGGATCCGGGGTGCCAGTCCCGCGCCGCTTCGGGGGCCTCTTCCAGGACCCGGACCGCCTCGCGCAGCCGGGTCCTGAGCTGCTCGTCGACGAGGGTGTCCGACTGCCAGACGCCGTCGACCGCGGAGACTTCGATGCCGGTGCGCGCGTCCCGCAAGGCGGCGTAGTGCGCCAGCTCGGCGAGGACGTAGCGCACCTGAGCTTCGGTCATGCCCTGCGCCACCGCCTCCTGCGTCCACCGGGCTGCGATGTCGGCGTCGTTCATCTTGTCGAACCACGCGGGCTTGGCGCGCAGGTGCGAACTGCACTGCATCATCTGCAGCTCCCGCAACGTCCGGGGCGTCGTGAACGCCGGGGAACAGGTGCTCTGGAAGGGAAGCGGGAAGGCGGACAGGCCGGTCACTACTGATGATCCTCACGGTCGGTGTGCGGTGCCGGGAAGGATAGCCCGGGGCGCTGACAACCCCCGCGGCGGCCCCGGGGCCTCCCCGAACGGCGCCGGGCCGAGGGTGGCCACGGGCGATCCAGCCCGATGGTCGGGCGGTTCCCGGCCACGATCAGCGGCACCTCGGCGCGCCTGCTGCAGCCGCTGGGTCGCCGCCTCAAGCGACGGCCTCAGTACCGCAGAAGGCGACATCTACTACGCCTCTCTCCACACCGGCGCCACCGCCTGGTGCCTCCTGGCAAGCCAAGGAAGCCACCGCTTCCGCCTGTAGGCGGTGACCGCTGAAGGCCGGGCCTTAGTGGTCTACGTCGTAAGTCCTTCGGGGGTTGACTTCGAGGTTGGGCGTCGGCGTGCTTGTGGCGAGGTGGATCCGGCATGTGGTGTCGAGGGCGTTCTCGGGGATGCCGCTGGGACTGCCGACGGACAGGAGGGCGTCTGATCGAGGGCGGACTGGCTCGTCCCGGGCCCGCCTTGTCCCGGCCGCGCCCGGGACGGCGGGGGATGCGGCCTCAGCGGTCAGGCGTCGGGCCGTGCTTCGAGGAATGCGAGGGCCCTGGCCACGAACTCGTCGTGGAACTGGAAGATTCCGCCGTGCCCGGCGTCCGGGTAGAGGGGGACGAGTTCGCCCCGGGGCAGCCGTGCGGCGAGGTCGAGGGTGTTCTCGCTCGGCACCATCCGGTCGCTCTCGCCGTTGGCCACCAGGACTGGCTGGCGGATGCGGGACAGGTCGGCCGACGGCTGGAGGCCCCATCGGTGGATGGCCTTCAGTTGGGCGCGGAACGACCTCGGCGAGATGGCTTTGTCGCGGCGGTCCGTGCGCTCCTGCAGCCGTTCCAGGAAAGCGCGTGCTTCGCGTCGTCCGTGTTCGGTGTCGGTGAAGAAGAGGAACTGCTTGGGGTCCCTGCGGGTCAGGAAGCCCTTCAGGATGGCCCGGAGGGTGAGTGCGGTGACCTTGTCGATGCCGGGGCCTCCGGCGGGGCCGGTTCCCGCGAGGATGACCTTGCGCACCAGTTGCGGTTCCTCGGCTGCGATGACCTGGGCGATGAAGCCGCCCATCGACAGGCCGATCAGGTCGACCTGCTCGAAGCCCAGGGTTCGGATGAACAGCACCGCGTCGCGGGCCATCGCTTCGATGGTGTCGGGGGTGGAACCGCCCGACGCGCCGACTCCGCGGTTGTCGAAGGTGATCACCCGGCGCCGGGCGGCGAGTCCGTCGACGAGGCGGGGGTCCCAGTTGTCCAGGACTGCGGTCAGGTGGTGGAGCAGGATCAGCGGTACGCCGTCTCCTTCCGGGCCGAGCTGCCGGTAGACGAAGTCGACGCCGCGTACGGACACCGAACGGGTCGGCACGTCCTTGTACGACGACGGGGCGGGCGTGGGGGAACTGCGCGGTGCGCTCATGATCGGTTCCTGGGGTGCGGAAGGGAGGGGTGGTGGGAGGCGGGATCCTCTCGCTGCCCGGGGTCTGTCGGTGGCGTGGCGGGGGCCGGTACTCACACGGTCGCGATGACGACCTTGCCGGCCTTGGCGCGGCCCTTCTCGGCGTACTCCATGGCTTCGCGGGTCTGCTCGAAGGGGAAGACACGGTCGACGACGGGGCGGATCTCTCCGGCGTCGACGAGCCGGGTGATGTCGCGCAGCTGGTCGCCGCTCGCCTTCATGAACAGGAAGGAGTAGGTCACGCCCCGGCGCTTGGCGTGGCGTCGGGTCTTGAAGCTCAGCGCGTTCATCGCCTGCCGCAGGATCGGGTTCGCGCCGAGCTCGCGGGCGAAGTCCGCGTCGGGCGGCCCGGCGATGCCGATGACCTTCCCGCCCGGTTTGAGCACCCGCAGCGACTTGTCCAGGGTCTTGCCGCCGAGGGTGTCCAGGACGACGTCGTAGCCGTCCAGGAGCTCCTCGAAGTCCTGGGTGCGGTAGTCGATGACGACGTCCGCGCCGAGTTCCTTGACCAGGGCGGCGTTGGCCGCGCTCGCGGTGGTGGCCACGTGTGCGCCCAAGTACCCGGCCAGTTGGAGGGCGACGGTGCCCACTCCGCCGGAGCCCGCGTGGATCAGGACTTTCTGACCCGGCCGGACCTGTGCCCTCTCGACCAGCGCCTGCCATGAGGTGAGGGCCACCAGGGGAAGGGAGGCGGCCTCCGCCATGGTGAGGCCGGCCGGCTTGTGGGCCAGGTCGTTCTGGTGGACGGCGATGAGTTCGGCGAAGGTGCCGATGCGGTCCTTGTCGGGCCGGGCGTAGACCTCGTCACCCACCGCGAACCGGGTGATGGCCGAGCCGACCTGGACCACCACTCCGGCGAGGTCGTTGCCCAGCACGAGAGGGAGGCGGTACGGGAGGATCCTCCTGAAGGCACCGTCGCGGATCTTGAAGTCCAGCGGGTTGACGCTCGCCGCGTGGATCTCGACGAGCACGTCGTCGGCGCCCGGCTCCGGATCGGGCATCTCGGCGGCGCGCACCGCGGACTGGTCACCGTACTTCTCGATCACGTAGGCCTTCATCGCCGTCTCCCTGTCTCGTCCGCACGGGGACGGGATCTCGGCTCGCTTCGGGCTGCCCCGGTACGAGGTACTTTCTGGTATTCACTGCTGGTTCATGACGCCCCACGCCGATGCGGGTGGGTGCGCCTCACGCTGCGTGCGGCGATACGGCCAGGCTCCGCTTCACGTGCCGGGTGGTGTCGTCGGCGAGGATCTCGGGCAGTCCCCGCTCGATGCCGGCCAGGGCCTGGGCGGCGACCTCGGCGGGGTCGGTCTTCTGGTCGGCGGGAACGCTCGCGGCCATGTCCGTGTCCATGTATCCGACGTGCAGCGCCGAGACGGCGATGTCCCGGGGCGCCAGCTCCTCCCGGACCGCGCCGGTCAGCGCCCAGGCCGCGGCCTTCGCCGCGGCGTAGGCGCCGAGGTCGGCCGGGTGCAGCCAGGACAGGACCGACAGCACGTTGAGCACGGCGCCGCCGCCGTTGGACTCGATGACCGGGGCGAAAGCCCGCGTCACGGCGAGCGGGCCGAAGAAGTTCACCTCCATCTCCAGGCGCACCATGTCCGGGCTGCCCGTCATCAGGGGTGTTCCGGTGGAGATGCCCGCGTTGTTGACCAGCAGCGTCGCGTCGGAGGCGGTGCGAGCCGCCGCCCGGATCGACTCCGCGTCCGTCACGTCGAGCCGCAGCGGGATGACACCCGGAAGGTCCACCGTTTCGGGGCGACGGGCCGCCGCGTACACCTTGGCCCCGCGTTCCACGAGCTGGGCGGCCAGATGCCGCCCGAGCCCCCGGTTGGCACCGGTGACCACTGCTACCGCGTCCTTCAGTTCCATGTCCACTCCCAGCGCCACGGCCGCCTTCAGGCGACCCACACCAATTAGATTACGACTGCAATCTAAGCACTGGTCTAGGATAGATGCCAGTCGACATCCAATCGGGAGGTGGCCGATGGGCCGCGTATCGCAGGCGCAGGCGGAGGAGAACCGCCGGCGGGTCGTGGAAACCGCCTCCCGCCTGTTCCGGGAACAGGGGACCCACGTCAGCGTCGCCGACCTCATGAAGGCGGCCGGTCTGACCCACGGCGGCTTCTACAAGCAGTTCGCCTCCAAGGAGGCACTCATCGACGAGGCCACCGCCCACGCGTTCGGCGAACTCGCCCAGCACCACAAGGACGGGCTCGATCAGTACGCCGGGCAGCGCGACGCCGCCCAGCGGGCGCTGATCGACGCCTACCTCTCCGCCGAGCACCGCGACAGCGCGGCAGACGGGTGCCCCGCCGCCGCACTCGCCACCGACATGGCCCGCGACGGCGGAGAGAGCGAGGCCCGCCGCGTCTACACCCAGGGAGTGGGCGACTTCGCCGACTGGCTCGACACCAAGGACCAGGACGGCATCACCCGGCTGTGCACCATGCTCGGCGCCCTCGTCCTGTCCCGGGCCACCAAAGGCTCCCCGCTCTCCGAGGAGATCCTCACCACCGCACGCGAGGCACTGACGGCCACCGACTGACCGGAACCACCGTGCAGGGCGCACGCCGCGGGGAGGGTGCGCTTGTCGCACCCCGTCGTCATCCACTTCTCGTGAACGGCTCTCCGCGTTGCCTCTCGCTTCCGCATGCCCGATCTTCCTAACCGCCTCCGACACCCCGTTGCAGAGTGCCCAGGTCAAGGCGCTGGCCTGTCAACTGCCCGCGGAGAGCGGCACGCCGCTGTCGCGCTGGTCGGCCACAGAGCCGGCCCGCGAGGCCGTCGCCCGCGCCATCGCCGGCACGATCTCCGCCTCCACCGTGCGGCGCCGGCTCGACCAGGAGCGATCAAGCCCTGGCAACACCGTTCCTGGATCCTCATCAGCGCCCCCGGCTTCCGGCTCAAGGCGGCCCGGGCCCTGGACCTGTACGCCCGCGCCCGGGACGGCGAGCCGCTCGGCGCGGACGAGTATGTGATCAGCGCGGACGAGAAGACCTCCGTCCAGGCCCGCTGCCGCTGCCACCCCACACTCGCCCCCGGGCAGGCCAGGGCGATGCGGGTCAACCACACCTACGGGCGCGGCGGAGCGCTGGCCTACCTGGCCGCCTACGACGTCCACCAGGCCTCGGGCCTGGCGCGAGTACCCGCGTCAAAGCTGTCCCGCACGGCTGCACTGCCCCTCCCGGACCTGTGCGACCGGTCATCCGGTACATGGCTGATACACGACTGCGCGCCGGCGGAAGCCGCGCTACGACCAGGCCGAAGCGCCGGTCGCGGAGCCTGTGGGCACACCCGGTGACCACCGCCACCGGGGGTCCTTTGTCCCTTTAGCTCCGGGAGGCAGCCGCCGTGTCAGTCCCCACGCAACCTGAAGACCGAGACCCGCGTACCGCGCCCGGCCGGCCCCCACTGTCCCGCCGCGGGGCACTGTGGGCCTTGGCCGTCGTCCTGCTCGCCGGCGCTGGCGGTGGCACGCTGGCCACCCGGCAGGGTGGCGACGCGGGCACGGGCAACGACGCCCGGGCGGGCGGGGCGCTGGTGCTGCCGGCACCCGAAGCCATCGCCGCCCTCGGTCTCCCGTGGCCGCAGGAGGGACAGTCGGCTGTCGCTGTGGCGACGGTCGGCGTACTCGGTGTCAAAGGACCGCAGCAGCCGGTACCGATCGCGAGCGTCACCAAGGTGATGACGGCGTACGTCGTTCTCAGGGACCACCCCCTGGGGGACGGCGAGGACGGGCCGACGATCACAGTCGACGCGAAGGCCGCGGCCGAGGCGGGTTCGGCGGACGAGTCCACTGCTCCCGTCACCGCCGGGCAGCGACTCAGCCAGCGCAAGCTGCTGGAGGTGATGCTGCTCCCCTCCGCCAACAACGTGGCCCGGCTGCTGGCCCGGTGGGACGCGGACAGCGAGGAGGCGTTCGTGTCCCGGATGAACGCGGAGGCCGCCCGACTGGGAATGACCGGCACCACCTACACCGGGGCCAGCGGCCTGGAGGCCACGACCGTGTCGACTGCCGCCGACCAGCTCAAACTGGCCCGCGAGGCGATGAAGGACCCGGCGCTGCGGGCCACCGTGGCCCTGTGTGACACCACGCTCCCGGGCCGCGCCGCACCGCTGCGCAACACCAATACGCTGCTCGACCGGCCCGGGGTGGTGGGCCTGAAGACCGGTTCGACCACATCGGCGGGCGGGAACCTGATGTGGGCGCTGGAGGTCACCGACGGCAAGAGCGGCTCGGGGCGCCGGCTCGTCTACGGTGTGGTGCTCGGCCAGCGCGCCGGCACCACTCCCGCCGACGGCCTGCGGGCGGCGCTGGAAAGCAGTGGCCGGCTCGTCGACGCCCTGCGGCAGAAGCTGCCCGGTATCCTGCCGGCACTCGACGGCGGCCGGCGGGAGTGGGCGTGAGCGCGGGCACCGGCACGGCTTCGACGACACCCCCGGCCGCGGGCGTCGCCACGGCGGCCCACGGGCCAGGCAACGACGGCGGGCGCAGACTCCGTCGCCGAACGGTTCGCCACCATGTCCTGCGCCGTCGCTCCCGTCGTGCCGCAGGGCAGCGCGGGCAGCTGATCGCGGGGGCCGCCGCTCTGTGCACCGCTCTGATGGCCCTGAGCCCCTGGCTGCCGAACGGCCCAGTCAACCTCGCCAGCCTCTGGCAGACCGTACTGCCCTGGTCGGGCCTGGGCATCGCGGTACTGCTCCTCCTCGCGGCACTGCGGCGCTCCGCCCCGGCAGCCGTAACCGTCCTGCTTCCCGCCCTCGTCTGGACCGTTCTGTTCGCACCCGCCCTCCTCGACAAGCGCACAGCCGGCGGGGACCTCACAGTCGTCAGCCACAACGTGAACGAGGACAACCCCGACCCGCGCCGGACGGCACGCGCCTTGGCCGACTCCGGAGCCGATGTCCTGGCGGTGGAGGAACTGGCAAGCCACGCGCAGGAGACCTACCGGCACGAACTGGCCGCCACCTACCCCTACTCCCAGGTGCGCGGCGGCATCGGACTGTGGAGCAAGTACCCGCTCCAGGCCGTGGAGCCAGTGGAGATCATGCCCTGGACCCGGGCCCTGCGCGCCACCGTCCAGACCCCCAAGGGCCCCGTCGCACTCTACGCGGCACACCTCGCCTCGGTCCGAGTACGCCTGGACGCAGGATTCACCACGGCCCGCCGCAACGAAGCGGCCGCCAAACTCGCCTCAGCCGTACAGAGCGAGCCGCTTCCCAGGATCGTCGTCCTGGGTGACTTCAACGGTTCCTTCGACGACTCCGCGCTGCGCACGCTCACCGGACCCCTGCGGTCGGCCCAGCAGGAAGCCGGCGACGGCTTCGGCTTCACCTGGCCCGCGCCGCTCCCGGTGGTGCGAATCGACCAGATCCTCGTGAAAGGCATCACCCCGCGCTCCGCGTGGACCCTGCCCGACACCGGTAGCGACCACCTCCCGGTCGCGGCTTCCCTGCGGCTGTGAGCATCCCCCGCGGCCCGCGCTGCCCCCGGGTGCGACCTCCGCGCCGCAGCCCCCGGCAGCTACGATCGGCCACCGACGTGCTCGAATGAGCACCACACCCCAAGGCGACGACATCGGAGAGCTCTTGTCCGCAACCCGAGTGCCCGAAGCGGTCAACGTGCTGCTCGTCGAGGACGACGCGGTCATCCGCCGCTCGGTCCAGCTGGCCCTGGAACGCTACGGGTACGAGGTCGACGTCACCGGGGACGGGCTCGACGGCCTGGACGCCGTCCGAGCCGGGGCACACGACATCCTGATCCTGGACGTGATGCTGCCCGGCCTCGACGGCATCAGCCTGTGCCGACGCGTCCGTGAGGAGACCCTCACCCCGATCCTGATGATGTCCGCCCGAGGCGACGCCCTCGACGTCGTGGCCGGCCTGGAGGCCGGTGCCGACGACTACGTGGTCAAGCCCGTCGACATCCCCGTCCTCGTCGCCCGCATCCGCTCCCTGCTGCGCCGCGCCACCTTCCGCAAGGAAGCGGCCACCGAGCCCGTGCAGGAGGGACGGATCGCGCGAGGCGAGCCGCACAGCCAGCCCCGGCATTCCGCCGCCCAGGAGGAGCCGGACCTCCTCACCTTCGGTGGCCTGACCATCGACCTGCGAGGCCTGGACGTATGCCTGGACGGCCGTGCCGTCCCCCTCACGCCCACCGAACTGCGCCTGCTGCTGGCCTTCGCGGAGAACCCCGGCATGGTCCTGGACCGCCGCCGCCTGCTGCGCGAGGTGTGGGACTACGGCTGGGAGGGTGATACCCGGGTCGTCGACCTGTGCGTGGTACGGCTGCGCAAGAAGATCGGGGCCGACCGCATCGAAACCGTCCGAGGCTTCGGCTACAAGCTTCTCCGGAGCTGACTCGATGACCACACCACGCATCGGCCCGCGCCTGCTCGACCCGCGCTCACTGCGCTGGAAGATCACCGCCCTGGTCGCGCTCGCCTGCAGCGCGGTCGCCGTAGTGATCGGCCTGCTCGTCCACCAGGCGACCGCGCAGCGAGGCGACCGGACCGGGCGCGACCAGGCGATCGCCCAACTGGCTGCTGCTGAGCGAGAGTTCTCCCAAACCGGCCGCCGCCCGGACAACGCCTCCCTCCAGCCCGGGACCAGCCTGCCCGGGCCGCTGGCCCAGGCCGTCGAGGGCCTGACGGTCCCGGGAGCGTACGCCCTGTGGTACGACGTCAAAGCACCGAACTGGTACTGGATGTGGGCGGCCGTCCCAGCCGGCGACGATCAGGTGCTCACCGTCCGGACCGACATGAGCGCCACGGTGCGCAGCCTCCAGCTGCTGGACCGCAGCATCGTCAAGGCCGCCCTCGCCGCCCTCGCCGTCGTCGTACCCGTCACCGCACTGGCGGCCGAGCGGATGAACCGGCGCCTGCGCCACGGTTCCCGGACCGCCCGCCGGATCGCAGACGGCGATCTCGATGCCCGGATCGGCCGCCGGGGCCGCGCCCGCGACGAGATCACCGAGATGTCCACGGCCGTGGACGAGATGGCCGCGACGCTGCAAGGGCGGCTCGCCGCGGAGAAGCGCTTCACCGCCGATGTCGCTCACGAACTGCGCACCCCGCTGATGGGCCTGGTCACGGCCGCCGGTCTGCTGCCCGAGGAGGACGAGGCCACCGACCTGGTCCGCACACAGGTCCGCGCCTTGCGCGGCCTGGTGGAGGATCTGCTGGAGGTCTCCCGTCTCGACGCCGGTGCCGAGAGCGCCCGGCTCGACGAGGTCCCCCTGGGGGATCTCATCGCCCAGGTGAGCAGGCAGGGCGGCGGCGATACCCGGCTTCGGCTGATCGCACCCGCCGCCGTCCGCACCGACCCGCGCCGTGTGGAGCGGATCGTCACCAACCTCGTGGCCAACGCCCACCGGCACGGCGCCTCCCCCGTCGAGGTCACCGTCACGGGCAGCCGGATCACCGTCCGCGACCACGGGCCCGGTTTCCCGGACGCCCTCCTCGCCGACGGGCCGCAGCGCTTCCGAACGGGCGCTGCCGAACGCGGCCAAGGCCACGGCCTCGGCCTCACCATCGCCACCGGCCAGGCCGCAGTGCTCAACGCCCAGCTGACCTTCGCGAACGCACCCGCCGGCGGAGCCGTCGCCACCCTCGACCTGCCCGTGTCCGAAACCCTGGGCGGACCGGGCGACCACTGAGCGAGGGCACCTGCGGCTACGACCTCACGGAACCGGTCAGCGTTTGATGCGGCCGTGGACGCGCAGTGGGTAACGAGCAGCCGCACGATAGGACTTGGGACGTGCTGGCCTGGCGGTTCGGCTCGGGGTGGATCAGCAGGCCGTCGCGCGGACGAGGTCGAGTTCCGTGCTCGGCCTGCTGAGGGTCGGGCGCTTGGCGCTGCGGTCGGAGACCAGGGCGCCGATTGCGGCGATGACCTCAGGCAGGTCGTCGCGCTCGCCGGTCCAGCGTTGCAGCGGCCGCCACTGCTTGATCTCTGCGTTGGCGTGCTCGACCATGATCCGCCGTTGGGATTGGCGGCGACGCGCGTGGTCGTAGAAGTTGCGCTCGGACGGCCCGGCGTCCGCCGCTGGTTTCTTCGGCGGGGCGCTGACCTGGCCGGGGAAGTCGCGGGCCAGGCCGGCATAGCCGGAATCGACTTCGGCCTTCACCTTCGGGTGCAGCCGCAGCTGCTCCTCGATGCCCTCGGTGCGTACTGCGGTGGCATCGTGCATCCGGCCCGGGCGGATCGCCCCGAGCCACAGCTCCCGCCCCTGCTCGTCGCTGATCATCGTGGCCTTCTCGGTGTTCTGCCTCTTCTTGCCCGACACGAACGCCTTACGGCCCGGCCGCCCCGCCTTCGGGCGGCGTACCTGAACCTCGGTACCGTCGATCCGCAGCGTGATCCCCTCGGCCTGGGCATAGGCGAACACGTCCGCGAGGGTCCTGAGCCTGATCCCAGGCCGATCCGGCACCGCGAAGCCGCGAGCGGCCAGCAGCGGGCGCACTTCTCCGACCGCCCGGTCGATCGTGGAGGGCGAGACTCCGAACAGCGCCGCGAGCACCCTGCGCGACAGCGCCCAGCGCAGCACCACCAAGGTCACCAGCACCCGGTCCACGAAGACCAACTGGTGATCCGGCCCAGCCCCGGCCGCCCGCAGTCGACCATGGCCACGCCGTTTGGCAAGCCCAGAGTCTCGGGCGGCGGTCCACGGCCCGGCCAACTCGGTGATCAGCGTACCCAGATGTTCCTTCGAGATCCCGCACAGGGCAGAATCAGAACAGGCCGCGCGGGCCCAGCTTGACTTCACACGCCAGATGATCCCGCGCGGCTCTTCGCCCTCCGGCACCAGGGCCGCTGCCGGAGCCTGGCCACCGATACCCCGATCATTCAGGCCCGGGCCGGTGCGCCCATTCCTGGTCAAGGATGCTGAAGACGTCGGAGTCACGCCAGCCGTCCCGGATCCGCGCGGTGTGCCGGTGCCGGCCCTCGTGGGTCATGCCGAGCTTGCCCAGCACCCGGGCCGATGCGACGTTGCGAGGATCGCAGGTCGCATAGATCCGGTGCAGTCCTATCAGCCCGAACCCTCTGCCGAGTAGTTCCCCGCCGATGGCTGTGCCCACGCCCCGACCCCACACCTGAGGATGGACGAGATAGGAGATCTCGCCCTGACGGTGGGCCAGGCTACGAACCTTCAACTCGCCGAGACCGACGAGTTCACCGTCGAGGCAGGCCACATACACGAATCTCGCCCGCGAGGACTGCAACCGAGCATCCACCGCGCTTTGGACGAAGTCCCGCGTCTGTTCCTCGGTGTTCGGCCCCCACGCCTGGTAACGGCAAGCCTCCGGCAGGCTGGCGAAGGCATGTACAGCGTGGCAGTCACCGACAACAAGCTCGCGCATAGTCACCGAGGTTTTCATCACGAGCCGATCCTGCCAGGCCAGCATCGCCACATACCAGCGCTCAAGTCTCGGGGCTTCCACACGCTCAAGATCGCGTCACTATCGTGCGGCTACTCGTAAGCCCGAGCCCGGTGGGCCAACACCGGGGGACGAGTTCACTGTCAAGGACTCGCTGTTCCGCCTGGCCGAGGACATCGGACTTACCTACTCCGCGATCAGGGACGCTCGCTGGACGGCCTCGAAGTGGCCTGCTGAGCGCCGAGAGACGGGCGTGTCCTTCACGGTCCACCGCGTCCTGGCGGCCATCTAGCGGCGGCGTCGGGCGGCAGGTGCAGCGTCTGATCGCACCGCGGGAGAAGGTCAGCGGGCAAGCTGGCGCCGGGCGTCGTCTTCGGCTAAGCCGAGTGCGTCGAAGTCCGGTTGGGGTACCAGGTGGTCTCGTCGTCCTGCGCGTTCTGGGCCGGCGGTGATGCGGCTGCGAACCCAGGAGGCGTGCGGTGCGGTGTGGCCGGCGTCCGGAACGGGAACATCGACCGGCTGCTCCCGGCACGGTAGCGGCCGGTGCGCCGGTACCACTCGTTGTCGCCGGCCATCCAGTCCCTCAGCACGTTTGCATAGGCGGCGTGCTCGGCGCCCAGTTCCCGGTCGGCGATCCGCTGGAACTCCGCTACCCGCTCCTCGAAGAGCCGGTAGGCGACGTCCACGGCTTGCTGGAGGCTTCCGCCAAGCAGTCGGCGCACGGCCAGCACCGCGTTGCTGACCTCGTGTTCCTCATCGATCTCCTTGCGGTAGGAGTAGATGTCATTGCGAAGACCGACGCTGTCGGCGAAGGCGTCCTCCAGACGGCGCAGCGGGGCGGTGGCGGGCGGACGTTGTCCGGTGAGACCGATCGAGAGGTCGGTCCCGGCGCTGGACCGGCGAAACTCCAGATAGTGCACCGGATCGGGGACGCGCTGCTGCGCGATGGCGTCCAGTTCCTCCAAGTTGGCCGCGACGAAGTCGATGACGTAGGCGGGGAAGCGGTGTCGCACGGCTGGGGGCATGTCCGGTGCGGTGCGGGCCCAGAGCTCGGCGAGCGCGTGCTCGATCTGGTTGGCGGGGACCGGGACCGGCCCTCCGTCCGGGGGCATGAAGAGGGCGAGCCGGGCGGTGAAGGCGCGGGCGCCGGCCAGGTCGCGGGGGAGCTTGTAGGCGGTGACGAAGTGGTCGTCGAAGGCGAGCAGGCATACGTCCCACTGCGCGATGCGGGTCAGCTCCGGGGCGCTGGCTCCGGGGTTGGTGAGGGCGGCGAACAGGGTCCAGTCGTCGCTGTCGAAACTGGACTCGGTCCAGATCGGCGGGCCGGGCGGGGAGATCACCGGGTCCAGCAGGCCGACCGTTCGGGCCCAATCCTTGGTCTCCTGGCGGGCCTGTTCCAGGTGTGGGTTGAGCCGGGCGGGCCAGGGCAGCCGGAATGGTGGAAGGGCGAAGGGGTAGCCCGGGGTGGGCGCGGCCGTGGGCAGTTCGGGCAGCGTCGGGGTGTACTGCGCGGCAAGCCGTGCGGCGGAGCTGCCCAGGCCTCTCGGGACGCCGTTGGGCGTGCGGTGGCCCGAGCCAGAGCGGTGCAGGTGCAGTTCGGCGTGGCCGGCCAGCCAGTCCCGCAGTCCCTGGTCTGCTCCGCTGTGCTCGAACTGGTGCAGCCGGGCGGTGCGGAGCCGGTTGACGTAGCGGGCGGCGGTCGGCCGGTCGCAGTGCAGTAGTTCGCCGAACACCCGGACGGTGTCAGGAGCCGGCCCGGCCGACAGGTCGACCAGCAGAACGGCGGCGTCCGCGAAGGCGGCCTGGGCCGGTTCGGGCGACAGATGCCCGGTGCTGCGCTCGACCAGGGCGGCGGCCCACAGGGCGAACGGGCGGCGGGCGTCCAGGTGGGCGAGCAGGTCGCCGGGGGAAAGGTCATCGGGGGCCGGGTGACGGCTGGCCAGCCGGTCGGTGCGGTCGGCGAAGCGGCGGCACCAGTCAGCCGTGCGGCCTCTTGTGGTCCGAGGCCACAGATCCGCCCGTGCCCGCTCCAGACTCTCCACGGGAGTGTCCGCCGGCTGCCCCGCCCAGCTGTACCAGGCGGCCAGCAGGGCCAGTTCGTCCGGTGGGACATCCGGGTGGCACCATGCGGCCTGCTCCGCACCGTCCGCCGGGGCCAGGCGGTGCCGGGCTGTCCAGCCGAGGTGCTCGGCGCGGACTGCGTCAATGTGTGAATTACGACGAGCCGTATAGGGCAGGTACAGGGCGCCCGGAGCGTCGTACAGGTCCGCAGGTAAGTCCATACCGCCTCCCTACCCCCGCTCCCGACAGCCGACGCCGCGAATTGATCACTGGTACGGGTGAAACACGCGAACACTCCGTACGCATGATCGAGCCACGATGGAACAATCATGTGACCGCCTGCGCCTACTACGTGACAAGGCAAGGACGCACGGCGAATTCGACCGGAGGGACATCCACGGCCCTCCGCTCGGGCGCTTCAGTGCCTGCGGTCGGCGGCGACCAGGTCGGGCCGGGCCTCGTGCACGGCGAGCTCGCCCCGGTGCCGAACACCGTCGACCAGCACGTCGTACCGCAGTGGCCGACGCGGCACCGTGACGCGGTCGGCCCGCGGCGGCGTGATCGGAACGGGTGAGGGCGTGTGCGCGGCCGAGGCCACCGGGATCCCTGAGGGTACGGCTTTGGCTAACACACGGAAAAATCACGGGACTTGGGATTGACGAGCACTACTCTACGCGCGTCATCATGGGCGGCATGAGAATCCCCCCACGCATCGCAGCCGCCGGCAGTGCCGTCGCCGTCGCCGCTGCTCTCTTCGCGGCACCGGCCGCCTACGCCGCGCCCGCCTCCACCGCCTCGGCGGCTTCCGCCTCCTCCCCCACCGTGCGCGCGGTCGGCAGCGTGTGCTACTCCGCGCTGCCCTCCCAGGCACACGACACCCTGGCCCTCATCGCCAAAGGCGGCCCGTTCCCGTACTCCCAGGACGGCACGGTGTTCCGTAACCGCGAGCGCCTCCTGCCGGCCCGCGCCACCAGCTACTACCACGAGTACACGGTCAAGACCCCGGGCTCGCCGACGCGCGGGGCGCGTCGGATCATCACCGGGCAGAAGGCCCAGGAGGACTACTACACCGCCGATCACTACGCCTCGTTCCGCCTGGTGAACTTCGGCTGCTGAGCCCTCGGCTGCCGCCACCGCGACCGTGTCGGACGTGTGGGGTCCGCCCGGTTGCCTTCCGGGCGGGCCCCACACGCGGGTCGGGCTGGGCCGGGCGACACCTCGGGCGGCGGACCCTTGGACAGGGAAACACTCATGACGTTCTCTCCTTGGTTCAGTGCTCGTCGGCATGCGCCCGACGCGGTCGCGGTGGCCACCACCGGCGTGCCCTCCAGCCTGGTCGGCGCACCGCCGCGGTGGTATCCGACGCCAGGCCGGAGACCGGGGGCCGGCCGGTCGGAGGCGACGGCCCACCCGGTCGGCAGTGACCCCGCCGACCGGGTGGGCCGGGCATCCGCTCCGGGCGTATGACGCTCGGTCAGGCGGCCGCGGGTTCGCGGTCGGCCGATTCGGCGACAGCGGTCTCCTCCTGCCCGAAGTGGGCGACCGCGACGGCCGCGACCACCGCGATGACGAAGCCACCGATCGCCGGCCAGCCGAGCCCGGCCTTCGCGGAGTCGCCGAGCCAGAGCACATAAGCAGCCTCGCGGAAGATCACTTCACAACCAGTGCACACGCGACGCCCTCGACGATGAGAGGCAGCGGGAAGCGGTGAACGGTGTCGAGCGGGACGCCAGAGCCGTCCAGGTAGGTTGCTACGCAGCGCCACCGACCCGGACGGCGCGAGGAGAGCGCCGAGCCCCCGGGGCGGAGGGCTGGGCGGCCAGGCGGTAGCGCCGGCCGAGCGCCTTGCGGGCCTTCTCGAAACGATTACGCCGAAGCCCTGGCGTAGGAACTCCGCTCTTCCCAGCTCAGCGGGCCCCTTCCTGCGTCAGCCCCTCCCGCAGCCCATTACCGGTCGGTGGATCCAGGTTCAGCCGCCGCTGACCCCGATGCGGAGCATCCACTTCCCCTTCTGACAGAACTCTGGCCGCTCATGTACATGCCGAGGGACACTCAGGTCGCACGTGGCGCGTTCCGCCGCGCCGCCGGTTGGCTTGCTTCATGGCTCGCCCCCGAAATTGTTAACGCTAACGTGCCACTTCGGCGCAGTCCACGTCGGTGCCGACGCGGCCCGTCTCGTTTCGACGATCCCAATGACGGGAGGAAGACGCGATGTCGGCTTGGTCAGCGCGCGCCGCGAGGTGGCGCCGTCGGGGGCCGTCGGGGGCGGTCGCCGCGGCAGCCATCTACCAGGAGCGCGACCCAGCACCGACGGCATGGACTACGGTCTCCTGCCGTACCGGCCGGGCGTGTTGACACTGCAGCGCTAGAGGTCCGCCTTGTGGCGGTTCCCGCC
>NZ_JBFAJO010000078.1:0-39999 GCF_040655255.1 Kitasatospora sp. NPDC050463 | reverse complement strand
GTTTTCCGGAGTTTCATTCATCGGATTCGCATTCCGCCGCCCCTCTCGGTGCGACTCCGGAACTGTACGGGGACCGGCCCGCCACATGCAAATCGTCCCGCCCTGCTGTCGCAGGACGGGACGATCCACTGTCACCGGTGCCGTCAGACGCGGCCCATCTCCTCGGCGATCGCAGCCGCGAAGGCGTCGATGTCCGCCTCGGTGGTGTCGTACGAACACATCCAGCGGACCTCGCCGGTGTGCTCGTTCCAGAAGTAGAAGCGGTAACGCTTCTGCAGTCGCTCGCTGACCTCGCGCGGAAGAATCGCGAAGACCGCGTTGGCCTCGACCGGGCGGACGACCGTCACACCCTCGATCTCGCGGACGGCCGCCTCCAGCCGGCTGGCCATGGCGTTGGCGTGGCCGGCGTTGCGCAGATAGAGGTCGCCCGCGAGCAGCGCCTCGAACTGGACCGACACGAAGCGCATCTTCGACGCGAGCTGCATCGAGGTCTTGCGCAGGTACTTGATGTTCCGAACCCGCTCGGGGTTCAGGACCACCACGACCTCGCCGAAGAGCAGCCCGTTCTTCGTCCCGCCGTACGAGAGCACGTCCACGCCGACGTCCGTGGTGAAGGCGCGCAGCGGCACGCCGAGCGAGGCGGCGGCGTTTGCGAGGCGCGAGCCGTCCACGTGCACCAGCATGCCGAGCTGGTGGGCGTGGTCGACGATGGCCCGGATCTCCTCCACCGTGTAGAGGGTGCCGAGCTCGGTGCTCTGGGTGATCGAGACCGCGAGCGGCTGCGCGCGGTGCTCGTCACCGAAGCCCCAGGCCTGCTGGTCGAGCAGCTCGGGGGTGAGCTTGCCGTCCGGGGTGGGGACGGTGAGCAGCTTGATGCCGCCCATCTTCTCCGGCGCGCCGCCCTCGTCCACGTTGATGTGGGCGCTCTCGGCCGCGACCACCGCGCCCCAGCGCGGGAGCAGCGCCTGCAGGGCGACGACGTTGGCGCCGGTGCCGTTGAAGACGGGGTACGCCTCGGCCGTCTCGCCGAAGTGGCGGCGGAAGACGTCCTGGAGGTGGGTGGTGTAGTCGTCCTCTCCGTAGGCGACCTGGTGGCCGCCGTTGGCGAGGGCTATCGCGGCGAGGACCTCCGGGTGCACGCCGGCGTAGTTGTCGCTGGCGAAGCCGCGGACGGCGGGGTCGTGCCGCCGAACCGCGTCGGTCGAGGTGGTGCCGGTCATCGGGCTGTCAGCCACAGGTGCTGTCCGTTCAGTTCTGCTGCGGGGCGGTCCCAGAGGCCCGCGAGGGCGGTGGCGAGGTCGGCAGTGTCCGTGAAGCCGGTGAACTTCGCGTCCGGCTTCTCGGCCCGCATCTCGGGGCTGACCAACGCCTTGATCACCAGGATCGCAGCTGCGGCGGTCGGCTCGCCGTCCTCCGCGGTGGTCTCCTTCTTGAAGGAGTCCGCCATCGAGAGCGTCCAGGCCTCGGTGGCGGCCTTGGCGGCCGCGTAGGCGGCGCCGCCCGCCGTCGGCTTGTGGGCGGCCGAGGCGGAGATCATGGCGTACCGCCCGGACTCGCTGCGGACCAGCGCGGGCTGGAAGGCGAGCGAGGTGTGCTGGAGCGTGCGCACCACGGTGTCGTGCAGGAAGTCCCAGTCGTCGATCCGGGTGTCGAAGAACTTCTTGCTGCCGCGCCAGCCGCCGACTAGGTGCAGCAGGCCGTCGACGTGGCCGTGCTCGGCCTCCAGGTGGTCGGCCCAGTCGTGGACCTCCTGCGGGTCGAGCAGGTCGATGACCTGGCCGCTGATCCGCGCGCCGGGGACGGCCGCGCGCACGGTGTCGAGGGCCTTCTCCAGCCGCTGCGGGTCGATGTCGGCGCCGATCACGGTGGCGCCGTCGGCGGCGAGGCGGCGCAGGACGGCCTGGCCGGCCGGGCCACTGGCTCCGGCGACCGCGATGACCTTGCCTTCGAGGTGGGTGTTCACGCGGCGACCTCCTGGATGCCGGCGCCGGTGATGCCGGTGGTGGCGGCGATGACGCCGCCGAGCTTCTTGGCGAGGGCCTCGTAGAACATGCTCAGCGGGAACTCGTCCGGGTGGACCGCGTCGCACAGGGCCTTGTTGAGCGCCTTGCCGTCGGCGGTGTCCAGCGGCAGCGCGTCGGGGCCCTTCGCCCAGGTGGAGGCGGGGTGCGGGGTGAGGTAGCGGGAGACCAGCTGGTAGGCGGCGATCCAGTGCGCCGTCTTCGGGCGGTCGATGCCGTCGCGGTAGAGGGTCTCGATCTCGCCGCAGAGCGCGTTGGTGACGTCGGCGACGCGGTCCCAGTCGATGCTCAGACGGTTGTCGCGCCAGCGCAGCGCGTCGTGCTTGTGCAGGTAGGCGAAGAGCAGCTGGCCGCCCATGCCGTCGTAGTTGCGCACGCGGTCACCGCTGACCGGGAAGCGGAACATCCGGTCGAAGAGGATCGCGTACTGGACGTCGCGGCCCTGGGGGTAGCCCTCCGCCTGCAGCTTCACGGCCTCCTTGAAGGCGGTGAGGTCGCAGCGGAGCTCTTCGAGGCCGTACATCCAGAACGGGCTGCGCTGCTTGATCATGAAGGGGTCGAACGGCAGGTCGCCGTGGCTGTGGGTGCGGTCGTGGACGAGGTCCCACAGGACGAAGGTCTGCTGGGCGCGCTGCTGGTCCTCCAGCAGCCCCTCGGCGTCGGCCGGGATCTCCAGGCCGAGCTGTCGGACGGCGCTGGTGGTGACGGCGCGGAAGCGGGCGGCCTCGCGGTCGCAGAAGATGCCGCCCCAGGTGAAACGGTCCGGCGCCTTGCGCACGGCCACGGTCTCGGGGAACAGCACGGCGGAGTTGGTGTCGTAGCCGGCCGTGAAGTCGGTGAAGGTGATCGGCACGAACATCGGGTTGTCGAAGCGGGTGCGCTCCAGCTCGGCCAGCCAGTCGGGCCAGACCACGCGCAGCAGGACGGCTTCCAGGTTGCGGTTCGGGTTGCCGTTCTGGGTGTACATCGCGAAGACGACCAGGTGCTCCAGGCCGTCCTCACGCTGGTCGGCGGGCTGGAAGGCGAGCAGCGAGTCCAGGAAGTCGGGCTCCCGGTAGCCGGTGTCGGCCCACTTGGCCAGGTCCGTGTCGACGGCGGCCAGGTAGGCGGCGTCGTGCGGGAAGAGCGGGGCGAGTTCCGCGATGGCACCGCGCACCGTGGCGACCAGCGGGTCGACCGTGTGCCGCTGGACGGCGGACAGGTCGATCGAGCCGTCCTTGGACTGCATCGGGCGCAGGGCCTCGACGGCGTCCTTCAGACGGAGCCAGGCCGGGTGGCCGGCGTGGGTCGAGGCCGGGGCGTCGGCCGCCACAGCGAGCCTTGGCGAAAGATTCTGCATCGTGGACTCACTTCGACAGGAGGTATTTCAACGAGACCACCATAAGTACGACAGGTTCTCCTGTTCAAGGGGGGGCCTGCCGCCGATCCTCCCGAACCGGGTGGCGACGCCGAATGTCCGGCATGTGGACGGGTGTCTGGATGTTCTGGACAGCTGCACCGTGGGGATGCGAACCTCCCGCCATGCTCCCGGCGGTGAACCTGGTGGCGCGACGCCACATCGACCTGCTCCGGGTGTCTTCCTGCTGTTGTGCGCGCGGTCTCTGCCGCTGCTGCTGATCCGGCTCGGGGGGCGCCGCGGACGCGGCCCCGTACGCCGACCATGCCGCCTGTGTTCCGGCGCCGCCACCGGGGGGAAGTGACCCGCCGAGGTGCGGCCCGGCTGCTAGCCCGGCCCGCGCCCCGTGCCCCTCACTCCCCGCACTTTCCGGTCCCTCTCCCAGGAGCCCTGCCATGACCTCCCTCCGCAAGCCGTTCGCCGCCCTGCTGGTCGCCGCCGCCGCGCTGACCGCGTGCGCCCCGCAGGACTCCGCGTCCGACGCGGGTGCCGCCGCGAGTGCGTCGGGGACGGCCGGCGGCTGCGCGCCGGGCGCGCTGACCACCCGTACCGCGGGAACGCTGACGATCGGCACCGACAAGCCCGCGTACGACCCGTGGTTCACGCAGGACAAGCCGGAGAACGGCGAGGGCTTCGAGTCCGCGGTGGCGTACGCGGTGGCCCAGAAGCTCGGTTACCCGAAGGAGAAGGTGACCTGGGTGGTCGCGCCGTTCGGCAAGGCGACCACCCCGGGCGTCAAGGACTTCGACTTCGACATCAACCAGGTGTCGATCAGTGACGAGCGCAAGCAGGCGGTCGACTTCTCCTCCGGCTACTACGACGTACGGCAGGCGGTGATCGCGCTGAAGAACTCCAAGGCGGCCGGGGCCAAGGGCATCGCCGACCTGAAGGGCGCCAAGCTGGGCGCGCAGGTCGGCACCACCAGTCTGGACGTCGTCACCAACACCATCAGGCCGACCGTGCAGCCGGCCGTCTTCGACTCCAACGACCTGGCGAAGGCCGCGCTGAAGAACGGCCAGATCGAGGCGCTGGTGGTGGACCTCCCGACGGCGTTCTACATCACCGGCGCCGAGGTGACGGAGGCCCAGGTGGTCGGGCAGTTCGAGGCGGCCGCGAAGGGCGAGCAGTTCGGGCTGGTGCTGGACAAGGGCTCCAGGCTCACCGGTTGCGTCACACAGGCCGTCGACGCCCTGCGGGCCGACGGCGCGCTGGCGAGGCTGGAGCAGCAGTGGCTCTCCGACGCCGTCTCCGCGCCCGTCCTGAAGTGAGTGAGGCTCCGATGAGCGCCGAGGCCGGGACCGGCCTGCGCAAGGGCGGTGACCAGGGCGGTGGCCAGGAGGGTGACCAGAGCGGCGGCCGGGGCGGCGGCCCTCTCCGCAAGGGCCTGCGCCGGAACCCACCGACGGAGCCGCACCCGCAGGGGCTGGCCGACGACTACCGCCCGTCCGCGCGCCGGCTGGCGCACGAGGAGTACCGGCGCAGCCGCAGCCGCCGTTCGGCGCTGATCGCCGGGGCGTCGACCCTGGCCACGGCCGTGGCGCTCTACCTGCTGGTGGTGAACTCCCCCGGCTGGGAGGCCACCCGGAAGGCGTTCTTCAACGCCGACTACGCCCGCCGGGCGCTGCCGGAGGTGATCAGGGGCCTGCGGATCAACCTGGAGCTGATGCTCGGCTGCGGGGTGCTGATCCTGTTCTTCGGCCTGCTGCTGGCGGTGCTGCGGACGCTGCGCGGGCCGGTGTTCCTGCCGGTGCGGCTGCTGGCCACGGCATACGTGGACTTCTTCCTGGGTCTGCCGATGATCATCTGCCTGCTGGTCATGATCACCGGCGTGCCGGCGCTGCGGCTGACCGGTGTGACCACGGATCCGATGCTGCTCGGCGGCGCCGCGCTGGTGCTGACGTACTCGGCGTACGTCTCCGAGGTCTTCCGGGCCGGCATCGATTCGGTGCACCCGAGCCAGCGGGCGGCCGCCCGTTCGCTGGGGCTGAGCAACGCGCAGGCGATGCGGTACGTGGTGCTGCCGCAGGCGGTCCGCCGGGTGGTGCCACCGCTGCTGAACAACCTGGTCAGCCTGCAGAAGGACACCGGCCTGGTGTCGATCGGCGGGGCGATCGACGCGGTGTACGCGGCGAAGATCATCGCCAGCCGGTCGTTCAACTACACCCCGTACGTGGTGGCCGGGCTGGTCTTCATCGTGCTGACCGTCCCGCTCACCCGGTTCACCGACTGGCTCACCCGCCGGATGAACCGCCGTCAGCACCAGGGAGGTGCGGTGTGACGATCCACCCGGTGACGACCGAACCGGTGACGGCCGAGCCGGTCCTGCGGCTGGAGTCGGTGCGCAAGAGCTTCGGCTCCCAGCTCGTCCTGCGCGACGTGGACCTCGCCGTCCCCGAACACTCCGTGACGGCACTGATCGGCGCGTCCGGCTCCGGCAAGTCCACCCTGATGCGGTGCGCCAACCTGCTGGAGCGGATCGACGACGGGGCGATCTTCCTGGACGGCGAGGAGATCACCGATCCGCGCACCGACGAGGACGCCGTCCGGCGCCGGATCGGCGTGGTGTTCCAGGCGTACAACCTCTTCCCGCACATGACGGTGCTGGAGAACGTCACGCTGGCCCCCCGCCGGGTGCACGGCCGTGGCCGGGCCGATGCCGAGGCGGCGGCGCTGGAGCTGCTGGACCGGCTCGGGCTCGCGGCCAAGGCCCGGGAGTACCCGGACCGGCTCTCCGGCGGGCAGCAGCAGCGCGTCGCCATCGTCCGCGCGCTGGTCACCGGTCCGCGGCTGCTGCTGCTCGACGAGATCACCGCCGCGCTCGACCCCGTGCTGGTCGGCGAGGTGCTCGCGGTGGTGCGGGACCTCAAGGAGCAGGGCATGACGATGGTCGTCTCCACCCACGAGATGGGCTTCGCCCGTGAGGTGGCGGACCAGGTCTGCTTCCTGGAGGCCGGCGTGGTGCTCGAACAGGGCCCGCCGGAGCAGGTGTTCGGCGATCCGCAGCACGCTCGGACCAGGCGGTTCCTGAGCCGGGTCGTCGCCTCCGGTCGGTTGACCCCGTAGCAGCGGGTGAGGCCGTCGGAGCGGGTGAGGCCGGGGCGCGGGTGACCCCGTAGGAGCGGCTGAGACTGCAGGCGGCGGACTGCCAGTCGAACAAGGGAGAATCACTCGACCGGAGTAGCGCCCTGCGGGTAGTGGAAGTGCCCTCCCGAGGCTTCACTACGGCGGGCACTCCCATGCGCCCCCGTTCGCGCCCTGATGCGCGCGGCCCCGAGCGGTGATCGTGGACAGTACGCCCGTCCCCGCTCTCCGGGAGGAGGCCGCCGATGCACGGACCGGTTCTGGTCAGCTGGCTGCTGGCCGCCCTCACCGCCACGTCCGGCGCCTACTGCCTCAGCCGCCTGGGGCGCACCCCGTGCTCGGCGGACGCCGGGGTGAAGGGCCTGCACGCCTACGAGTCGGATGCCGCCGAGGCGTTGATGGGGCTCGGGATGGCGGCGATGGCCGTCACCGGGGCCGCCGTCCCCGCCGCACTCTGGGCCTGGCTGTTCGGGCTGCCCGCGGTGGTGTTCCTGCTGGCGGCGGTGCGCGGTCGGACCGGGCGGGCCCACCGGCTGCACCATGCGATCGGCGGGCTGGCGATGACGTACATGGCGCTCGCGATGGCCGCCGCGCCCGCGCACGGCCACCACCACGCCACGAGTACGGGCGCCACGGGTGCCCCGCTGCTGACCGGCGCGCTGCTGCTCTACTTCGGCGGCTACTCGCTCTGGGCCGGTACCCGTCTGCTGGCCGCACCGGGCGGCGGGCAGACCTGGAGCACCCGCACCGCAGGGCTGCCCCGGGCCTGCCGCACGGCGATGGGCCTCGGCATGTTCGCCATGCTCCTGACGATGTGAGGCCGGTCGCGAAGGCCCGCGCGTGGCGTTGGTCACTGGGTGGCCGAAAGCCGTTCCACCGGGCGCCGCCAGCGCTTAGGTTGGCGGGGAGCGCGCTGTCGCGTTCCGTGCGTACTCGGGGAGCCCATGCCATGACGGCCCTGCTCGGCCTGCTGCTGCTCGGACTGCTGCTCTCGACCGTGGCGCCCCGGCTGCTGGCCCGGGCCCGCTGGGCCGAGCGCGAACCCGTGCTGGCCCTGCTGGTCTGGCAGTGCCTGGTGGTCGCGGTCCTGCTGTGCTGCGCCCTGAGCCTGGTGCTGGCCGCCTCGGCCGCCCTGCCGGCACTGCGGGAGCTGATCTTCACCGGCGCGCCGCACGGCGTGGAGGCCGCGTACGCGCTCCAGGAGGCCGAGGGCTGGGGGCGGCTCTGCGCCGCGATTCTGGCGGCGGGCGGTGTACGGACCGTACTGGCACTCACCCGCGAAGTCCGCTCGGCGAAGGCCCTGCGCAATCGGCGGCGCGCCCAACTGGCGAGCTGGGCACCCGAGTTGCCGGAGTCCATCGACACGCTGAAGCACCGGCGGGAGCGGCTGGTGGTGCTGGAGAACGTCCGCCCGGAGGCTTGGTCGCTACCGGGCCACAACTCCCGACTGGTGGTCACCACCGGGGCTCTCCAGCAGCTGACCGACCGGGAGTTGGCGGCCGTGCTGAGCCACGAGCGCGGACACGTCCGGGCCCGGCACCACTGGCTGTCGCAGTGCTCGCAGGCACTCGCCTCGGGCTTCCCCGGGGTCGGGGTGTTCAGCGCCTTCCGGGACCAGGTCGGCGAACTCGTGGAGCTGGCGGCGGACGACCGGGCGGCGCGGCGGCACGGGCGTCACACCACCGCCGTGGCACTGGCCGAACTCAACCTGGACCGCGGGGTGTTCGGCTCCTGCCCGCCCGGGCTGGCACAGTCCCCGAAGCGGGTGGACCGACTGCTCGCCGGGCGGCCCCGGCTGCCCGTGACACACCGGCTGCGGCTGACCCTGGCCGCGCTCACCGCGCCGGCCGCGGCCGTCCTGCTGGCCGCCGCACCGGGACTCTCGACACTGTTCTGACCCGACCCGAGCGGCCCGGACCCACCGATTCACCGACGGCGCGAGGCGCCCTCCGCCCCTGCCGCACAAGCCGTTGACGGTGCGTCAGTCGACCCGACAGGACGAAGCCGACCCCTCGCCGCCGACGCCGAGGGCCTCACCGACACCGACACCGGCATCGACGGCACCGAGCGTCCGGGCGAGCACCTCGCGGTGCAGCGGCCGGGCCTCGGCGTAGCGGCGGCAGCCGGCCTCGGTGAGCGCCACCTGGATGCCGCGCCGGTCGTCGGGGCACATCGCGCGCGTCACCAGCCCGGCCTTCTCCAGCCGGCCGATCAGTCGCGAGAGCGCGCTCTGGCTCAGATGGACGGTGCCGGCCAGCTCCTGGACCCGCAGCTGATGGCCGACGGCGCTGTCACGCTCCTCGACGAGGCGCTCCAGCACCTCGAACTCGCTCACGCCCAGGTCGTGCTTCTCACCCAGCTCGCGATCGAGCGCGCAGGTCGTCGCGGCATGGCGGGCCAGCAGGTCACGCCATTCGGCGACCAGGCCTGCCTCCGCCGGAGAGTCGAGTTCAGCCACGCCGTCACAGTACCACGTGCACGTGAAATTTATGTGTTCGCATTTAATTCACTTGCATTGAATGCACGTGCATGTAGTGTCCTGCCATGACCACCGCGACCGTCACCGCAACCGACGAACCTTCATCCAGCGGGCTGAGCTGGACTCCCCGCCTCTGGGGCACCCTGATCGTGCTCTGCGCCGCGATGTTCCTGGACGCCCTGGACGTCTCCATGGTCGGCGTCGCCCTTCCGTCCATCGGCTCCGAGCTCCACCTCTCCACCTCCGCCCTGCAATGGGTGGTCTCCGGCTACGTCCTCGGCTACGGCGGCCTGCTGCTGCTCGGTGGGCGCGCCGCCGACCTGCTCGGCCGCCGCCGGGTCTTCCTGGTCGCCCTCGGCGTGTTCGCGGGCGCCTCGCTGCTCGGCGGCCTGGTCGACGACGGCGGCCTGCTGATCGCCGCCCGCTTCCTCAAGGGCGTCAGCGCGGCCTTCACCGCGCCCGCCGGCCTGTCGATCATCACCACCACGTTCGCCGAGGGCCCGGCCCGCAACCGCGCGCTGTCGATCTACACCACCTGCGGCGCCAGCGGCTTCTCGCTCGGCCTGGTGCTGAGCGGCCTGCTCACCTCGGTCGGCTGGCGCTGGACCTTCCTGATGCCCGTGCCCGTCGCCCTGCTGGCCCTGCTCTTCGCGATCCGGCTGCTCCCCCGCCCCACCGAGGAGCGGGCCAAGGGCGGGTACGACGTACTCGGCGCGATCACCGGCACGCTCACCGTGCTGCTGCTGGTGTTCACCGTCACCGAGGCGCAGGGCGCCGGCTGGCTGAGCCTGCGCACCCTCGGCTCGCTCGCCGTGGTCGCCGCCCTGGCCGCCGCCTTCCTCGTGATCGAGAGCCGCACCGCGCACCCGCTGGTCCGGCTCGGCATCTTCCGCAACGGCTCGGTCGCCCGGGCCAACGTGATCGCCTTCACCATGACCGGCGCCTACGGCGGCTTCCAGTTCGTGGTCACGCTCTACCTGCAGCACCTGCTCGGCTGGTCGGCCCTGCAGATGGCGCTCGGACTGCTCCCGGCCGGCGCCTTCATCGCCCTGTCGGCCCCCTTCATGGGCCCGATCGTGGACCGTTTCGGCACCGGCCGGCTGCTGCCGATCGGTCTGCTCTCCCTGGCCGCCGCCTTCGCCCTGTTCCTGCGGCTGGACGAGCACAGCTCGTACCTCACCCTGGTACTGCCGTCGATGATCCTGCTGGGCGTCGGTTTCGCCCTGGCCTTCCCCTCGGTGAACATCGCCGCCACCGACGGCGTGGCCGACAAGGAGCAGGGCCTGGCCTCCGGGCTCGTCAACACCGCGATCCAGGTCGGCACGGCGGTGGTGCTCGCCGGAGCCACCGCGATGATCACCGCCGGCAGCGGCGGCGGTGACAGCGCCCAGGCCCAGTTGGACGGCTACCGGCCCGCGCTGGTCCTCGTCACCGCGATCGCGGTGCTGGGCTTCCTGATCGCCACCGTGGGCGCCGTGCTCGACCGGCGCAAGAAGGCAACTGCCGTGTCCGTCCCGGACTACGACCATCCGTCCGTCGACCCGGCCGACCGGCGGGAGGAGATCCTGACCGGGAGCTGACCCCACCAGCCCGTACCCGCTCCTCGTCATCGGGCGCGCGCCGGCTCCACCAAACCCCCGTGTCGGTGGAACCGGCGCCTCCGTACGAGCCGATCCCCGCAAGCCCGCCGAAGTGCGGGTTCCACGGATCGGCCGCTCGCGCCGCCAGTATATTGGCCAGGAGCCAACGAACGTACGGAGCAGACACGATGGCACCTCGCGGGGATTCGGTCAATGAGGAAATGCGTCAACGCTCCCGCCGGCGCATCATGCGCGCCACCGTCGAGCTCGTCGACGAGCACGGCTACGCGGGCACCACGCTGACCGACATCGCCGAGCGGGCCGGGCTCGCCCGCGGCCTGCTCTCGTACTACTTCGACGGCAAACGGCTGCTCATGCAGTCGGCGACCCACCGGATGATGCACCAGGCGCTCTCCACCGCGCTGGACGACATGGGGCCCGGCTCCACGCCCGAGGCCCGACTCGCCCGCGCGATCGACACCGTGCTGGGGCTGGCGATGGACCACCCGCGGGTGATGCGCTCGCACCTGGCGCTGATCCTGGACCCGGACACCGGCGAGTTCGTCCAGGACCCGGAGCAGCGGCAGCTCGGTGCGATCCTCCAGGCACTGCTGCGCGACTGGGGCGCGCCCGACCCGCTCGCCGAGCACGCGGTGCTGCGCAGCGCCCTGATGGGCGGCTGCATCGGGGTGCTGCTGCCGGGCGCCGAGCTGCCGCTGGCGCTGATCCGGGCCGACCTGTTCGGCCGCTACGACCTGGACTGGCACCTCGGCCTCCCGCCGCAGCCGCTGCCGCCGGAACGCGAACGGCCGCCGGCCCGCGGGTGAGCGCGGCGGCCGGCGGCCGTTCGGTGGGACGGGCGGGGCGGGTGGGACTGGCGGGGTCAGCGCTCCTTGAGGATCGACGCCAGCAGGTCGATGGTGCGCTCCGGCGTCAGGCTGTCGACGCAGAGCCGCTCCATGACCTGGATGTACGCGTCGACGTCGTCGCGCTTGTCGAGGTAGAGCGCACTGGTGAGCTGTTCCAGGTAGACCACGTCGGCGAGGTCCTGCTCGGGGAAGCGCAGGATGGTGAACGCCCCGGACTCCCCGGCATGTGCTCCGAAGCGGAACGGCATCACCTGGATCACCACGTTGGCCTGCTCGGCGATGTCGATCAGGTACTGGACCTGACCGCGCATCACCTTGGGGCCGCCGACCGGCCGGCGCAGCGCGGCCTCGTCGATGACGGCCCAGAGCCGGGGGCTGCTGCCCTCGGTGAGCAGCTTCTGGCGGCGCAGCCGGAGGCTGACCCGCCGCTCGACCTCGTCCTCGCTGATCACCGGACGACTCTGGCCGAAAACCGCGCGTGCGTACTCCTCGGACTGCAACAGGCCGGGGATGAACTGGACCTCGTAGGTGCGGATCAGTGCGGCGGCCTCCTCCAGGCCGACATAGGTCTGGAACCAGCCCGGCAGCACGTCGTTGAAGCTGTGCCACCAGCCGGACTTGTTGGCCTCGCGGACCAGGCCGAGCAGCGCCTCGCGCTCGCCGCCGTCGTCCACGCCGTAGAGGCTGAGCAGGTCGGCGACGTCGCGCTCCTTGAAGCTGACGCGGCCGAGCTCCATGCGGCTGATCTTGGACTCGGAGGCGCGGATCGCATAGCCCGCGTCCTCGCGGGTGATGCCGCGCGCCTCGCGGAGCCGGCGCAGCTGGGAGCCGAGGAGGATCCGGCGGACCATCGAGCCGCCGCCCGGCTGAACTGTGGTCATGCGGTCGAAACCTCCACCTAGGGCAAACAGCGCACAGTCTGCCATCAGTTGAGCGCTCACGGTGCCGATACTGACGGATGTTCCTATCAGTTCCGCACTCCGCACACCAGGATGCACGTGCATCCGGCGCTTGCATATGCCATTTGTACGACTGCACGTGAATCGACTCTTGCATCTGCAGTGAGCGCAGAGGACCATGGTGCACGTGCACCTGCACATCCCTGGCAATCCCGCGGGCTCCGCGTCGACCCACGCGACTCCGCACACCAGCCCGGCAGCGCCCTCGCGCCACCGGGCCTTCGTGTGCGCGCGCGACTGGTCGAGGGGCGGCCGCGCGGCCTAGCGAGTCGGAGGTGACCGGCATGACCCCGGCGGGTCCAGCCGTGTCCGCCCCCTTATGGGAGGAGCTCTTCATGAGCACCGGTACGGCCTTGGCAGTCGATCCCCATGTGGTCACCTGTACGCTCGCCCCCCGCTACGAAGCCGTCAGAACCGCGCGCGACTTCGCCAGGACCGCTCTTCAGCGCTGGGGACTGGGCGAGCTGTTCGACGATGTCGCGCTGGTGGCCTCGGAACTGGTGACCAACGCCCTGCGGCACGCGATCGGTGCGTGCCCCGGTGCGACGGGCGGCACGCTCGACGACTACGACTTTCCCACCCAGCCCGGCCCCGAGGGGCGGCTGCCGATCCGAATAAGCCTGGTGCACCGCGCACCGCAGGTGGTCTGCGCGGTCAGCGACCCCAGCAGCACCGGGCCGGTGGCGCGGGAGGCGGACTTCGTCGCCGAGTCGGGCCGCGGGCTGCACCTGGTGGACTCCTTCAGCCGGTCCTGGGGTTGGCACCCGCTGGGCGGCGGCAAGGTGGTCTGGGCCATGTTCGAGGCCGAGGCCGTCGCGTTTCCGGAGCTCGGCGGACGGCATCGCCGCTCGGCCTAGCCGTGGCCCGCGGCACCCGGGGAGGACCACCACACCGCTCCCGGTCCGAGGCCCCACAGGCCCCTCGCCGCACCCGCCCGGCCCCGCACCAGCGCCCGGCCCCCGGAGCAGCCCGGTCCGCGGTAGCCGGTCACGCGGCGCCCGGCCACCGTCCGACAACGGCTCCCCCGGCGACGGCCGGCAGGACGACGTCCGCGCAGCGGCGCCCACCACAGGGCGGACGGCCGGAGAAGACTAAGGCCGTCGTGGTGTCAGCACCCACGACGGCCCCCCGATGGCGAAGAGGACGAACGGTCAGACCGCCAGGTGGTCGAACTCCCCGTCCTTGGCGCCCAGCAGCAGCGCCGCGATCTCGGCCCGGGTGTATATCAGTGCCGGACCTTCCGGAAAGCGTGAGTTCCGCATCGCCACGTCGCCCCCCGGGAGGGCAGCGAACTCGACGCAGTTGCCCTGAGAGTTGCTGTGCAGGCTCTTCTGCCAGACCACGTCCTTGAGGTCCGCAGCCGCCATCCCGTTGTACGTGTCGTAACTGTCGTGCATAGAAATCTCCCGAAGAGCTCCGGAGTAGTCGTCCAGCTCGGCGCCCCGGCACTCAGCCGAACGACTGGGCCGGCCCCGTACCGGCCCGGCACAACGCCTCACTTGACGCGATGATAGCTCCAGTGCACGTGCATCAGCACGGGACGTTGCAGGTGCACGGGGCTTTCGTCAACCAATCGGAACTCTTCACCGCCTCGACACCTGAGGGAACGTAAGCGGACATAACCGACTGGACCGGGAGGATTCCGATAACCGCCCGTAGGCGGCCGCCCGCTGAATGTTGATCTTCGAGCGCCCGGAGTCGCGCCACCGTGACACTCCGTCAGACCGTCCGCATGCTGTGAGACATCTCACGCGCCATCGCTGCAACGTGCCGCACCTCCCGTCACGTCCCAGGAAGAAGTGGTGGCCGAACAGGCATTGGTCACGGTATGTCCAGTTTTCGGGCAGCCCGCCCCTCCCGGTACGGCAGCCGACTGCAGCCTTGGCGGGCCGATGTCCTACGATCTCCGCCATGAGCACCGCAGCCATCCCGGGCGCGCCACTGCCCGTCCGCACCCCAGGCTCCCGTGCGCGGGGGCGCCACCGCCGCCCCGAGCGCCCCGAGATCCCGGCCGGCTCCCCGGCCCTGGTGCTCGCGGTGCCCGCGACCGCCGGGCCCGAGTCCCGTTCCGTCGTCGAGGAACTGCTCTCGATCGTACGCAGCGAGCAGAACGGCGTGCAGACCGCGGCCGGCTACCTCACCGGCGTCGCGGGCATGAGCGAGCCCGGCAGTGACGAGTTCACCGTCGCCGAACTGCTGGCGCACGCCGCCGAGACGGGCCTGCCCGCCCCGGTCGTGGTGCCGCTGGTCCCCGGCCCGCACGGCTTCCTGACCGAACTGCACGCGCTGGCCGCCGAATACGGCGCCCACGTCACCGACGTCCTCGGCCCGCACCCGCTGCTCGCCGAGGCCGTCCACGTCCGGCTCTCCGAGGCCGGACTGGCCCGGGCCGACCGCGCCCGGCTGTTCGCCATCGCGACGGCCGCGGACGGCGTGGTCCTCACCACGGTCGGCGGCGAGGAGGCCGCCGCGGCGGCCGGGATCACCGGCGTGCTGCTGGCCGCCCGCCTCGCGGTGCCGGTCGTCCCCGCCGCGCTCGACGTGCCCGGCTCGGTGGCCGCCGCCGTCGCGCACCTCAAGGAGACCGGCTCCCAGCGCCCGGCGCTGGCCCCGCTGGTGATCGGTCCGGAGGCCGACTCCGAGCTGCTCGCCACGGCCGCCGAGGAGACCGGCTGCCCGAGCGCCGCGCCGCTCGGCGCCTACCCGACGGTGGGCCAGCTGATCGCCTCCACCTATCTGGCCGTGCTGCCGGCCGTCGCCCCCGAGGCGTACGCCGAGGCGGCCGCCGCCGAACAGGCCGCTGCCGAGCAGGCCGCTGCCGAGCAGGCCGCGGACGCCGTCGCCGAGTAGCGGGCCGCGAACGCCGTAGGGCCCGGAGCGCACCCGCTCCGGGCCCTCGACGTGTCCGCCCAGGACACCCGGGACGCCCGGAACGCGCGGAACGGCGCCCGGGTCGGCCCCTCGGACGCCGGCCCCCGGAGGCCGGCCCCGCGGACGCCTCAGGAACGCCCGTCCACCCGGCCGGTGGCCGCCGCGGCGTCCCCCAACCGCAGCGTCGGCAGCTGGACCGGCCGGGACTGCGCGGCGAAGGCGGCCACAGGCACACCGGTCGCGTTCCACTGCGGCTGCGCGGCGCCGCCGCCGTCCGCCTTGCGCACCTGGAGCACCTCGGCCTGCCCCGCACGGCGCAGCAGGATGTTCTTCGGCGGCGCGGACTCCGGATCGATCCAGAGCTCGTTGCCGCCGAACTCGCAGTCCAGCACGAGGAGGTCGTCCGGCTTGCCGTCCGGGTCGGCGCGGAAGGCGATCCCGGCCCTGCGGTGGCCGGTGAACCGGCTGCGGCTGAAGGTGACGGCCTCCCCGGCGAGTTCGTGCCGTGCGGTGGAGACGGCGAAGTCGCTCTGCCCGGCGGCGTCGATCAGCAGCCCGTCGAAGAGGGTGCCCTTGTCCCGGCCGAGCGAGTGCAGCACCACTCCCCCACCGCCGTTGCCGTACAGCACGCTCGCGGTGTAGTCGAAGTCGTTGAGGTAGGCGCCGTGCTCGATGCCCCACCCGCCGTTGTGGTAGGCCGCGAACTCGGTGACCACGTGGTGCTGCTGGGCGTTCAGCCAGACGAAGACGCCGTTCCGCAGGTTGTTGTGGGCCAGGCAGCGCCGGAAGGTCCAGACCCCCTCGCTGTTCTCCGGCCACTCGAAGCCGGAGGCGCCGTCGGCCCCCTGGACGCCGACGGCCACGCAGTCCAGCGCCTTGCCGCCGGTCCCGGCACCGAGGTTGAAGCCGGTCAGCCGGTAGGCCCGCGGGTTGGGCTCCAGCAGCGTGCGGGAGGCGACGCAGGACTCGTAGACGATGTCGTGGGACGGCTGCTGCGGGGTGCGGGTGTCCGGCGGGCCGTCCCACCAGTAGGCGTCCTCCCAGGTGTCGTGGCTGATGCAGCTGCGGAAGGTGATGCCGTGGCTGGCGTGCGGGACGAAGGCGTGGCTCCCCGCGTCCCGCACCACCACGCCCTCGACGACGGTGCCCCGGGTGGCGTCGCCGAGCATGTGGAAGTGCAGCCCGTAGCGGCCGAGCACCGGGGCGGTGACCGGTGCGCTGCCGTCCGGGCCCTTCCAGGACTCGTCGGTGTCGGTGCGCGGGCCGACCCAGCGCAGCGTCGCGTGCCGCAGATCGGCCCGGCGGGAGCTGGTGAGGTGGACGTGGGCGCGGCCCTCGGCGGTGCCCTCGATCCGCACGCTGCGGGTCAGGTTGAGCACCTCGGCGCCGACCGTGACGCCCCCTCCGGCGCTCACCCGGGGGTGCGCGTACGTCAGCGGCGCCGCCAGGGTGACGGTGGATCCGCTGACGGACCGGACGACGGCCAGGTCGTAGCGGGTGGAGAAGCCGTCCTCGTCCGGCGGGCCGGTCGGGGTGACGGCCAGTTCGTCGCCGGGCAGCCAACCGGTGGGCGGCGCGGCCAGGGTGACGGTGGTGTCGCCGGCCCCGAGCGCCCGGTCCGCACGCACCCAGGCGGTCTTGACTGCGCCGTCCAGCCGCAGGTAACCGGCGCCGGTGACCCAGAGACCGACGTCGGTGTCGACCACCTTCATGCCGTCGCCCCGGAAGCGACGCTCGTCGACGGCGGGGAAGCGCACGGTGTGCACGGCGGCGCCGTCGGGTGCGAGCGCGAGGGTGCCGCGGATCTCGACGTTGCCGTTCGCGGCGAGGGTGAGGCTGCGGTCGGCGGCGAAGGTGAGCGCGCCGCCGGGCTCGACCAGCAGCGAGCCGACCGTGGCGTCGGTGTCGAGCAGCACCCGGTCGGTGATCCGGACGGCGTCCCGCGGGCCGGGCACGCGGCCGCCCCAGCCGGCCGGATCGGACCAGCGGCGGCCACCCTGGTCGGGGGTGGGTGCCGGGGTGGTCCCCCCGGGTGCCCCCGAGGGCGACGGAGCGCCGTGCTGGTGCCCGGCGGCCGGGTCGTCCGCGCCCGGGCCCGGGACGGGGCCCTCCACGGCGGTCACGGGCTCGGAGCGGCCGTCCAGGGAGCGCCGCAGCGCCTCCTCGCCGCCGACCGCCGCGAACACCGTGCCGACGGCCAGCCAGCGCAGCATCGTCCGACGGCGGACGGGAGTTCGGGGTTCGGCGGGCAGGATGTCCGCTCTGCGGTGTTTTGCCCGGCCATGCGCGCCGCATGGCCTCGCGGCCGGCCGACCGGCCTCCGGGTCCTCGTCCATGGCCATCGCTGCGTAGCCCTCCCCCCAGACGGCCGCGTCGATCCTGACGCCCTGAAGCATAGGCAGTTGCCGTGACTCCGACGGGTGTTGCTCGAAATCGGTCATTTCTGATCATGGTGGACAGCCATTCACCACCTCTTTCGCAAACCGTGACGAGCGTCACACATGTTTGCGGTTTGAACTTAAGTCTGCTTAACGTGCTCCCCGTTCGTGGCCACACGGACCCAGCACACCCGCAACGCCGAGTCCTGCCGTCGGGTGCGCTGGCAGCGCGGAACGCACCACGGCAGGAGCGGGGGAACCACAGGTAAGTCGCCCCGGACCGGTCCTCGTGACCGGTTCAGGGCTAGGGGTGAAGCCGCAGCCACAGCGCGGCCGGGCAACTCCAGCCCGAATCCGACAGCTCACCTCGCAGGCGTGGGAGAGGACCACGTCTTCATGCTGCCCACCAACGGCACCCGTCTGTCCGGCCGCACCCGCCGCGCGATCGCCACCCTCGGCGTCGTCGGCATCGGTCTCACCGTCCCCTGCCTCACCACCGGCAGCGCCTCCGCCGCCTCGGTCGCCACCTGGGACAAGGTCGCCCAGTGCGAGAGCACCGGCAACTGGAGCATCAACACCGGCAACGGCTTCTACGGCGGCCTCCAGTTCACCAGCAGCACCTGGGCCGCGTTCGGTGGCACCGCGTACGCCGCCCGCGCCGACCTCGCCACCAAGGACCAGCAGATCGCGATCGCCGAGAAGGTGCTCGCCTCCCAGGGCCCCGGCGCCTGGCCGGTCTGCTCCGTCCAGGCCGGTCTGACCAAGGGCGGCACCCCGGCCGCCGTCGACACCTCCACCGCCGCCCCGAAGGCCACCCCGGCCCCGGCGCCGACCCAGGCCCCCGCCGCCAAGCCGGCCGCGCCCAAGGCCGCCCCGAAGGCCGCCGAGGCCCCGGCCGCCGCTGACTCCGCCCAGCAGTCGCAGGGCGGTCAGGACTGGCAGCAGTACCACCGTCAGGCCGACGCCACGTCCGACGACTACACCGTCGTCGCGGGCGACTGGCTCTCCTCGATCGCCGACAAGAACGACATCCAGGGCGGCTGGGAGCGGCTGTACGAGCTCAACCGCAGCTCCCTCACCGCCGGCCCGCACGTCATCTACCCCGGCCAGCACCTGAGCCTGGGCGACCGTGCCAAGGCCCACACCTCGGACGAGTCCGGCAAGGGCTTCGACTGGTTCAACCGCTCCTCGGGCGCGACCGGCCACGCCGCCGGCACCACCGCGACCGCCGCCAAGCCGGCCGCGCCGACCCAGGCCCCGGCCGCCAAGCCCGCCGCCCAGGAGACGGCCCAGGCCCCGGCCCAGGCCGCCACCGGCAGCATGGCCGCCGCGGTCTCCTTCGCCCAGTCGAAGGTCGGCCAGGCCTACGTCTACGGCGGCACCGGCAACGGCGGCTGGGACTGCTCCGGCCTGACCCAGGCCGCGCTGCGCGCCGCGGGCATCTCCGTCCCGCGCGTCGCCGCCGACCAGGCCGCCGCCAGCACCCACGTCTCGCTGGACGCCCTCAAGCCGGGCGACCTGCTGTTCTGGTCCAACAACGGCCAGGACTCGGGCGTCTACCACGTCGCGCTCTACATCGGCGACGGCAAGTACGTCGAGGCCGCCAACCCGAGCTCGGGCGTGCGGACCCAGACCGTCGCCAACTGGGCCCCGGACTTCGCCGGCCGGGTCTGATCCCCTCCCGTGCGGGCCGATCCGGCCCGCACGGCTACGCCGCAGCCCCCGGAGAGAGTACGGTCGCTCCTCACCGGGGGCTGTGGCGCGCCCGCGCGCGGGACGGCCGGGCCATGGCCGGATCCGGTCCCGGCGGGCATGCTGCTGCTCCGCACCCGAGGAGGAGTCACATGGCCCAGGTCACCGTCACGCTCGACGCCGATCTCGCGATCGACGCGATGATGCTCTCCGGTACCACGAGCCCGCAGGACGCCGTCGAGCTGATCCTGCTCGACTACCTGGCCCGCAGGCGGCGCACCGAGACCCGGACCGGCGACGCCGCCGACGGGCAGCGGGCGAACCAGCAGCGCCCGACCGCGCAGGAGGGCTGAGGGCGGACACCACGGGGCCCCGGAGAGCGGTTCGCTCTCCGGGGCCCCGGTCGTCGTCTCAGCGGGCGCAGGCGCCCGTGGAGCCGCGCATCACCAGCTCCGGCTGGAACATGAACTCCCCGCGCTGGGCGGCGTTCCCGCCCACCTCCTCCAGCAGGGCGTCGACGGCCGCGGTGGCCATCGCCTCGACCGGCTGGCGGATGGTGGTCAGCGGCGGCTCGGTGAAAGCTATCAGCGGCGAGTCGTCGAACCCGACCACCGAGACGTCCTGCGGGACGGACAGACCCCGTTGGCGCACCGCCCGGATCGCGCCGAGCGCCATCATGTCGCTGCCGCAGACGATCGCCGTACAGCCCTTGTCGAGCAGCGCACCGGCCGCCGCGTGCCCGCCCTCCACGCTGAACAGCGTGTGGTGGACGAGTTCCCCGGCCTGCTCCTCGGTCCGGCCGAGCACCTCCCGCAGGGCCGCTTTGAAGCCCTCGATCTTCCGCAGCACCGGGACGTAACGCTTCTGCCCGACTGCCAGACCGATCCGCTCGTGGCCGAGTTCGGCCAGGTGCTGGACGGCCATCCACATCGCGGCCCGGTCGTCCGGCGAGATGAACGGCGCGTCGATCTTCTCGCTGAAGCCGTTGATCAGCACGAACGGCACCTGCCGGCCGGTCAGCCGGGCGTACCGGTCGTGGTCGGCGGCGGTGTCGGCGTGCAGGCCGGAGACGAAGACGATGCCCGCCACGCCCCGGTCGACCAGCATCTCCACCAGTTCGTCCTCGGTGGAGCCGCCGGGCGTCTGGGTGCAGAGCACCGGCGTGAAGCCGTGCCGGCTCAGCACCTGCTCGATCACCTGGGCCAGCGCGGGGAAGATCGGGTTGCTGAGTTCCGGGGTGATCAGCCCGATCAGGCCCGCACTGCGCTGGCGCAGCCGGGTCGGCCGCTCGTAGCCGAGCACGTCCAGCGCCGCCAGCACGGTCTGCCGGGTGGCGGCGGAGACGTTCGCCTTGCCGTTGAGTACGCGGGAGACGGTGGCTTCGCTGACCCCCGCCTGCGCCGCGATATCTGATAGTCGCGCCGTAGTCACGGTCCCAGAGCCTATTGCAACCACGTCAGACCGCCCACCAGTCGGTGCTGTCCGGAGCGAGCACCGTCTCGCCGCCGTCCACCGCGGTGTCCGTCACGGCGTCCGTGGAGGAGAGCAGCAGCCGGCCGGGCACGGCTATCCGCACCGGCTCGGCGGTGGTGTTCACCGTGCAGACGAAGGAGCCGCGGCGGAAGACCAGGGTGCCCTCGGGACCGTCCAGCCACTCGACCCCGGTGCCGGCGCCCAGCTCGGGCCGCTCCCGGCGGACGGCCAGCGCGCTGCGGTACAGCTCCAGGGTCGACGTCGGGTCGCCGGTCTGCGCCTCGACGCTGAGCCCTGCCCACTCGGCGGGCTGCGGCAGCCAGCTGGGGCCGCCGGCGGTCGGGCCGAAGCCGTACGGGGCCTCGGTGCCGGACCACGGGATCGGCACCCGGCAGCCGTCGCGGTAGCCGTCCTGGCCGGCCTTGCGGAAGAAGGACGGGTCCTGGCGGACCTCGTCGGGCAGGTCGGTGACGTCCGGCAGGCCGAGCTCCTCGCCCTGGTAGATGTACGCGGAGCCGGGCAGCGCGAGCATCAGCAGGGTGGCGGCGCGGGCCCGGCGCAGACCGAGCTCGCGGTCCCCGGGGGTACGGATCTGGGTGCCGAGGCCCGGCGGGTTGGCGAAGCGGGTGGCGTGCCGGGTGACGTCGTGGTTCGAGAGCACCCAGGTGGTGGGGGCGTCGACCGGGCGCATCGAGTCGAGCGAGAGGTCGATCACCGCGCGCAGCTCGGCGGCGTCCCAGGAGGTGCCCAGGTACTGGAAGTTGAAGGCCTGGTGCAGCTCGTCGGGGCGGACGTAGTTGGCGGTGCGCTCGACGGTCGGGGTCCACGCCTCGGCGACGCCGATCCGCTGGCCCGGGTACTCGTCGAGGATCTTCCGCCAGCTGCGGTAGATCTCGTGCACGCCGTCCTGGTCGAAGAACGGCATGACGTCGTTGCCGAGCAGCTTGAGCTGGTCGCCGCCGCCGATGTCGGGCAGGCCGGCGGCCTTGACCAGGCCGTGGGCGACGTCGATCCGGAAGCCGTCGACGCCCATGTCCAGCCAGAACCGCAGGATCGAACGGAACTCGTCGGCGACGGCCCGGTTCTCCCAGTTGAAGTCGGGCTGCTCGGGGGCGAACAGGTGCAGGTACCAGTCGCCGGGGGTGCCGTCGGGGTTCTCGGTCCGGGTCCAGGCCGGGCCGCCGAAGATGGACTCCCAGTCGTTGGGGGGCAGTTCGCCGTTCTCCCCCTGGCCGGGACGGAAGTGGTAGCGCTCGCGCAGCGGGGAGGCCGGACCCTCGCGCAGCGCGCGCTGGAACCACTCGTGCCGGTCGGAGGAGTGGTTGGGCACGAGGTCCACGATGATCCGCAGTCCCAGCCCGTGCGCGTCGCGGATCAGCGCGTCGGCGTCCAGCAGGGTGCCGAACATCGGGTCCACCGCGCGGTAGTCGGCCACGTCGTAGCCGGCGTCGGCCTGCGGGGAGGCGTAGAACGGCGAGAGCCAGACGGCGTCCACCCCGAGGTCGCGCAGGTAGGGCAGACGGCTGCGGATGCCGGGCAGGTCGCCCATGCCGTCACCGTTGGAGTCGGCGAAACTGCGCGGGTACACCTGGTAGATGACCGCATCCCGCCACCAGCCTCTGGACGCGCCGGTGCTTGCCTCGTGAGCGGTGGCGTCGGCGGCGGGCCGGGAGGTGTCGGCCAGGTTCTGGGTCATGGACGGTATCCCTTGGGACTAGAGAGCGGCAGGTCAGGACTTGGAGGCGCCGGCGGTCAGGCCGGTCACCAGGTGACGCTGCACCAGGTAGAAGAAGAGCGCGGACGGGATCGCGATCATCACCGCGGTCGCGGCCATCAGGTTCCACTGCGAGTCGTGCTCGCTCACGAAGGTCTGCAGGCCCACCGAGAGCGTGTAGTTGTCGGAGCTGAGCATGAAGGTGGACGCGAAGGGCACCTCGGCCCAGTACGTGAGGAAGGAGTAGAACGCGGCCACCGCCAGGCCCGGGCGGGCGAGCGGCAGGATCAGCCGCCAGAAGGTGCCGATCGGGCTCAGCCCGTCGACCCGGCCGGCCTCGTCGATCTCCACCGGGATGGTGTCGAAGTAGCCCTTGAGCAGCCAGGCGCAGTACGGGACGGTTGTGGTGGAGTACACCAGGATCAGCCCGAGGTGGGTGTCCAGCAGGCCGAGCGTCGACATGATGGTGTACATCGGCACGATCAGCACGGCGATCGGGAACATCTGCGTCACCAGCAGCGACCACATCAGCGGCCGGTGCCCGGGGAAGCGCATCCGGGAGACGGCGTAGCCGGTGGTGGCGGCGAACATCACGCCGACCACGGTGGTGACGCCCGCGACGATCAGCGAGTTGACGAACCAGGTGAAGAAGTCGGTGTCGTTCAGCACCGTCGTGTAGTTCGACAGCGTCATCTTGTCGAGGATGTCGCCGGGGTGGAGGTAGTCCGTCTTGTCGGGGCCGAGCGAGACGTACAGGATCCACAGCACCGGGAAGAGCGCGATCAGGCTGGCCGTGATCAGCGCGCCGTGCGAGAGCGCGGAGGCGAGCGGGGAGTTCTGGCCGCGCGGGCGCAGCTTCCCGGGGGCGGCGGGGGCGCTCGCCGCGGCGGCGGCGCGGGGGCGTTCGGTGGTGGTACTCATCGGTTTACCTGCCTTCGTGGTCGCTGGAGTACGGGGCGTCAGCCGTTGGCCTGCTCGTTGCGGGCCAACCAGCGCCGGTAGAAGGTGGTGAAGACGATCAGGATGGAGAGCAGGATCACGCCGTAGGCGGCGGACTGCGCGTAGTCCCGCGGCTGCTGGCCGAAGCCGAGGTAGTACGCCCAGGTGACCAGCAGCTGGGCGTCGGGCGCGCCGGTGCCGAACAGCAGGAAGATGACCGCGAACTGGTTGAACGTCCAGATCACGCCGAGCAGCACGACGGTGGAGGAGACGGTGCGCAGCCCGGGCAGGGTGACGTACCGGAAGCGCTGCCAGGCGGAGGCGCCGTCCATCTCCGCGGCCTCGTACAGCTCGGCGGGGATCGACTGCAGGCCGCCGAGCAGCGAGATCATCATGAACGGCACGCCGACCCAGGTGTTGACCAGGATGGCGGCGGCCTTCTGCGCGAACGGGTCGGAGAGCCAGCTGGGTTCGGGCAGGTGCAGGAAGCCGAGGATGCTGTTGACGGCGCCGCCGTCGGCGAGCATCAGCCGCCAGGAGAAGACGGTGACGAAGGTCGGCACGGCCCAGGGCAGGATCAGCAGCAGCCGGTAGGCGGTGCGCCCGCGCAGCTTCTGGTTGAGCAGCAGGGCGAGGGCGAGGCCGAGGGTGTAGTGCAGGGCGACGCAGATCGCGGTCCAGGCGATGGTCCAGACGAAGTGCGACCAGAAGCGGTCGTACGAGCCGGGGCCCCAGAGGATGTCGGCGTAGTTGTCGAAGCCGACGAACTGATACGTCGCCGGGATCTCGTTGACACCGATGGTGCGGGCCGAGTTGAGGCTGTTGGCGTCGGTGAGGGTGAGCCAGACGCCCTGGACGAGCGGGTAGATCACCAGCACACCGAGCACCAGCACGACCGGCGCGATCATCGCGTAGGCGTACCAGTGCTTGGCGTACGAGCGCTTGAGGCGCTCCATCAGGCCCGGACGCGGATCGCGCTCCCGGCTGCCCTGGCCGGTGGCGCCCTGCACGGCGACTGACATTGTTCGACACCTTCTCGGAGGAGGTCCGCCGCCTCGCTTCGGCGACTGCTGCTACGGGTCTGGCCGTCCGGCCCGCCGGGAGGTGGCGGCGGGCCGGACGGCCGGGTGGACTACTTGGCGAAGCCCGGGAGGAGCTTGGCGTAGTCGGTGGCGACGGTGCTCAGGCCGTCCTGGGTACCGGTGCCCTGGACCACCTTGCCGAGGTTGGTGCCGAGCGAGGCGAACAGCGAGCTGTACTCCGGCAGTTCGGGGCGCGGCTTGGCGCTGCTGAGCACGGCCTGGAAGTCGGCGATGCCGGGGTCGGCCTTGACCTCGGGGGTGAAGGCGTCGGCGCGGGTCGGCAGGGTGGAGTTCTTCTGCGCGATGAAGGCCTGGCTCTCGGCCGAGGTCATGAAGGCGGCGAACTTCTCGGCGGCGGCCTTGTGGGCCTTGTCGGCGCCCGCGTAGACGGAGATGTTGTGGCCGCCGGTGGGGGCGCCGGCCTTGCCGCTGGAGCCGGCCGGGACGGGGGCGATGCCGAGGTTGGTCTTGTCGGCGAACGCGGAGCCCTTGTAGATGTTGGTGATCTCCCAGGGGCCCTGGATGATCGCCGCGACCTTGCCGCTGTTGAAGGCGTCCATCATGTGCGCGTAGGCGTCGGTGGTGACGTCGGCCTTGGCGGTGCCCGGCGAGGTGAACATCGACTTGTAGGTCTCGATGCCCTTGACGGCCTCGGGCGAGGTGATGGTGATCTTCTTGCCGGCGGCGTCGACGGTGTCGGTGCCCTCGCCGAACAGGAACGGCATCGCGTAGTAGCCGTCGGCGGCCTTCAGCCAGAAGCCGTCCACGCCGGCCTTCTCCTTGACCGTGGCGGCGGCGGTCTTCAGCTCGTCCCAGGTCTTCGGGGCGGCGGTGATGCCGGCCTTGGTGAAGAGCTCCTTGTTGTAGAGCAGGCCCAGGGTGTCGGTGACCAGCGGGACGCCGTAGATCTTGCCCTCGTACTTGGCCTGCTGGATCAGCGTCGGCTGGAAGGCGGCGGAGTCCGTCGCGGCCGGGGTGCCGTCGAGCGGCTCCAGGTAGCCGGCCTTCGCGAAGGCCGCGGTCCAGCCGACCTCGGAGCGGAACACGTCCGGAGCGCCCTTGGCCCCCATGGCGGTCTGGAGCTTGTTCTGCGCCTGGTCGAACGGCACGTTGACGAAGTCGACCTTGACGTTCGGGTTGGCGGCCTCGAACTTCTTGGCGAGCTCCTGGTAGTTCGGCGCCTCGTTGGTGGCGTTCGACGTGTCCCAGTAGGTGAGGGTGACCGGCCCGTCGGCCTTGCCGTCCGAGCTGGAGCCGCTGCTGCCACAGGCAGCCATCGAGACCGCGAGGGCCACAACGAGGGCAGAGGCCGCGATGCCACGCCGCATGAGAACTCCTTGGGAGGGTGGGGGTGCCCGAGATGTTGCGAGACAGGCGCATAATGGCTGCCTCGCGCCGACCGCGCTGTTGCTGCCGTCGGGCTGGAAGGAAGTTAACAGCGGCGCAATCATCACCGAAAGTCCTTGCAGCAAGTTTCTGCAAGATTCGCCGATCGTTACGCCCGCGTGTCCTGGACGTAGCCGCACGGTAGTTGACAGCGGAACGTTCTATGGCGCTTTGTCCGGTTCACCCCGGTGCTCGGCCGGGCGGAAAATACGCTGGGTGGCGGCAAGCCCCTTGCAGCAGACTGGGCGCATGCTGATCAGACCCGCCACGAGGGAAGAACTGCCGCTGCTGTGCGCACTAGAATGGGCCGCCGGGGCGCCGTTCGCGGCCATCGGGATGCCGGAGATCGCGCAGGACGAGCCGCCCGCCCCGGAGGAGCTCGCCCGCTTCCTGGACGAGGGCGTCGCGCTGGTCGCGCTGGACGCCGGGGGTGCGCCCGTCGCCTATCTGCTGGCCGAGCCGGTGGACGGCGCCCTGCACATCGAACAGGTCTCCGTCCACCCCGGCCACGCCCGCCGGGGCATCGGGCGGGCGCTGATCGAGCACCTGGCGGCGGGCACCGACGCACCCGCCCTGACCCTCACCACGTTCACCGAGGTGCCCTGGAACGCGCCCTACTACGCCCGCTGCGGCTTCCGGCCGCTCGCCGGCGGCGAGCTCACCCCCGGCCTGCGGGAGATCCGCCGCCGGGAGGCCCGGCACGGACTGGACCGCTGGCCCCGGCTCTGCATGCGCCGGGAGCTCCCGGCACGCTGACCGTCCCGCCCGACCGGCTCACCGCGCGGCCGGGCCGGGGCTTCGACCCGGCCCGGCCGTGTTCCGCGGGGGCCCGCCGACGGGCCCGGCTCAGCTCACGCCGAGGCGCAGCACGGTCGTCGAGCGGAACTCCTCCCCCGGGCGCAGCTCGGTGCTGGGGAAGTCCGGGTGGTGCGGGGAGTCCGGGAAGTGCTGCGTCTCCAGGGCGATCCCGGCGAACGGCCCGTACGGGACGCCGCTCGCGCCGGTCACCGCGCCCTGGAACTTGTTGGCCGTGTAGACCTGGAGGCCCGGTTCTGTGGTCAGCACCTCCAGCGTGCGGCCGCCGACCGGGTCCTCCAGCAGCGCCGCCCGGGCCGGGGTGCCGTCGGCCGGGCGCGGGCGGAGCACCCAGTTGTGGTCGTAGCCGCCGGGCCCGACCAGCTGCGGGTGCTCGTCGTGCACCGACTTGCCGATCGGCCGGGCGACGGTGAAGTCGAACGGGGTGCCGGCCACCGGCTCGGTCCGGCCGTCGGGGATCTGGCGCCGGTCGGCCGGGGTGTAGGCGTCGGCGTCGAGGGTGAGCAGGTGGCCGAGGACGTCCCCGTGGCCCTCGCCGGCGAGGTTGAAGTACGCGTGGTTGGTCAGGTTGATCACGGTCGGCGCCCCGGTGACGGCGCGGTAGGCGATGGTCAGCTCGCCGGCGGAGCGCAGCGTGTAGTCGACGGTGACGTCGAGCGCGCCGGGGAAGCCCTGGTCGCCGTCGGGGCTGTGCAGGTGCAGCCGGACGCCGTCGGGCAGTTGCTCGGCCTCCCACATCCGGTGGGCGAAGCCGTCCGGGCCGCCGTGCAGGGTCACGCCGTCGCCGGTCGGGGCGAGCGGGTGCTCCTCCCCGTCGATGGTGACCCTGCTGCCGTCGATGCGGTTGGCGTAGCGGCCGACAACGGTGCCGTAGTGCCGCGCCGGACCGAGGATGTCGGCCAACCGGTCGGAGGAGAGCAGCAGTTGACCGGGCCGGCCGGCGCGGTCGGGGGCGCTCAGGGTGTGCAGGGTGGCGCCGAGGGTGAGCACGCTCGCCTCGTAGGGGCCGGCCCGCAGGGTCCAGCGCTCGATCGCGGCGCCGGCGCCCGAGGGTTCGAGGGGTTCGCGCCGCACGCTGGTCGGCTGCGAGCCGTTCGCCGGGGGCGTCGCCATGGCCTGCTCCTCACTGGCGGCCGCGGCGTGCCGCGGCCCCTGGTACCGGGTCCGTCCGGGGCCCGCAGCCCCGTGGGCCAGCCTAGTCAGCGAGGCGGCGGCGGGGGCGCTCATGACGCTCCCGCGCGCCGCCGCCCCGTCTCCGTCCGCCGGGCCGTTCCGTCGCATCGTTCCGAACCGCGTTCTTCCGGGCCACGTTGTTCCCGGCCGCGCGATCCGAGCCCGCTCTCCCGGGCCGCACGCTCCGGCCGCACGCTCCGAGCCGCTGCTCCGGATCGCCGTGACCACCGTGATCGCGCTAGTCCGCCGTGCCCTCGCGCTGCTCGGGCGGCATGCCGAGGGCCGAGGCCAGGCCGTCCGGGCCACTGCCCGCCTTGCGGTAGACGGCCGCCAGCCGCCGGTTGACCAGATTCAGGTGGACACCCAACTCCTCGGCGATCCGCTGCGGCGGCACACCCCGGACGGCCAGCCGGGCGACGTCCCACTCGGGCTGGCTGAGCATCTCCCGGACGTCCGCCAGCCGGTTGGGCCGAAGACCGTAGTTGGCCAGCTCGTGGCGGGCCTGCTCGACCAGGCCGTCGGCGGCGCAGTGCTGGGCCAGCTCGATGCCCTGGTACAGGTACTCCTGGGCGTCCTCCAGCCGGCCGACCCGGCGCAGCGCGGCACCGAGGTCCACCAGGGCGACGGCGTGCTCGTAGCCGGCCGGCGACTGGCCGAGGTGCCGGACGGCCTGCTCCAGCAGTTCCACCGCCTGCTGACCGTCCTCGATCTGGGCGTGCAGCCGCAGCGCGGTGCCGATCGCCGAGGCGGTGCCGAACCGGCGGGCGTCACGGACCGACCGCTCCGCGTACTGGCGGGCGCTTTCGGGCTCGTCCTGCGCGAGCGCGATGGCGAGGTGTCCGGCCCACGGCGCCCAGACCGTGTTGTGCCAGCCGCGGGCGTCGAGCTGGGCACCGGCCTGGGTGAGCGCGGCGGCCGCCCCGGCGTTGCGGCCCTTGGCGAGCAGCAGCTTGCCGTACAGCGAGGCGGCGTCCGGCAGCACCATCGCGGTCTCGTGGTACGGCGGGCCGAAACCGAAGCCGCTCGCGAGTTCCCAGGCCTCGTTGATCCGGCCGCGGGCGATCAGGGTGTCCACCAGGACGCCGACCGCGTCCCAGGCGAGCGGCAGCTTGGGGCCGATCCGCTCGGAGAGCCGCAGGGCACGGCGCAGGAAGTCCTCGGCCTCGGCGAGCAGACCCCGGCGGAACCGGGCCAGGCCCATCAGGAAGTACGCGAAGCCGCGGTGGGCACCGCTCCAGCCGGCCACCTCGAACTGGACGATGGCGTCCCCGAAGAGCCGCTCGGCCTGCGCGATGCGGTCGTTGTAGGTGTACGAGAGGCCGAGCGTGGCGGGCAGTTCGAAGCCCCAGGTGTTGTCGGTCCAGCCGAGGCCCTTGGGTAGCCGGCCCTGGTCGAGGACCTGGTCCGCGTGGCACAGCACCTCGGCGGAGGGCTCGCCGCGCAGTGTGAGGTCCCAGGCGCGCAGGGCGAGCACCGCCCGGTCGGCGGCCTGGCGACCGGTGAGGCTGCGGCAGAGCGCGCCCAGCCGCTCGGAGCGGCCCGGGCCGTTCTCCTCGGACTTGCGGTAGGCGTGCCACATGAACGAGGCGGCCTCCAGCCGGAGCCGCCCGGCCGGGTCGCCGACCGTCTGCTCGGCCTCCTCCTGGCAGACCCGCGCGGCCTCGCCGAGCTGACCGCTGTGCGCGAGGACCTCCGAGAGCCGGAAGGTGGCGTCCACCCGCAGCGCGGGACGCAGCGGACCCTCCTCGGGGTCGAGCGCGAGCCGCAGCTGGTTGACGGTCGCGCCCGGGTCGGTCAGCAGGGCGGAGCAGCCGAGCTCGTAGAGCACCTCGGCGCGGTCCTCGTCGTCCGGCGGCTCGGCGAGGGCGCGGTGCAGGCAGCGCTGCGCGGCCTCGGGCGCGCCGATCAGCAGGTGCTCCTGCGCCGCCCGGCGCAGCTTGCGCACGGTGCGGTCGTCGCCCTCGCCGGGGAAGGTCTCGACCAGGTGGCGGGAGGCGGCGAGCAGGCCGAGTCCGGCGTTCTCGATCTCGGCGGCGGCCACGCCGTGCATTCCGGTGCGGGTGGACTCCGGCATGGTGTTGTAGATCGAGCTGCCGATCAGCGGGTGGACGAACTCCAGGTTCCCGTTGGGCGTCTGGGTGAGGACGCGCTGGCGGCGCAGCTGCTTGATGGACTCGCGGGAGCCCTCGGCGCTCTGGGTGGAGATCCGGGCGGCGAGGTCGGGCCGGATGTCGGTGCCGAGCATGGCGGCGGCCCAGGCGAACCGCAGGGTGGTGGCGCCGAGCCGGTCCAACCAGCCCTTCAGGGTCATCCCGGTGGCGTCGACGGCGAGTTCGCGCAGCTGCTGGGAGTTCTCCTCGACCGGTTCGAGGTCCTGGTCACGGACCTGGTCGAGCAGGGCGACGGCCTCGTACGGGTTGCCGTTGACGACGTTCCAGAACTCGTAGCAGAAGGAGTCCTCCGCCTTCGTCCCGAACTCGGCGCGGATCATGTCGGTGACGGAGACCAGCGAGAGCCGGCTCAGCTCGTGCCGGCGGGTGGCGAGCCCGGTGACGGCGGACCGCTGCTCCTGGGCCTCGGGCTGCCAGTCGGCGGCGTCCTCCCGGTAGGCGAAGACCAGCAGGACGGGCAACTCGCGGGCCCGGACGGCGAACTGGGTGAGCCAGCCGAGCGATTCGAGGTCGGCCCAGTGCAGGTCGTCGACGATCATCACCAGCGGGGCGCGGCGCGGGGCGAGCTGGGTGAGGACGTAGTCGAGGCCGTCGCGCACGCCCTGCGGGTCGAGGCGCCGGGCGCCGGTCTTCGGCTGCTTGAGGCCCATGGCCGGTCCGACGACCTCCTCCCACGTGCCCATCACCTGCCGGAACACGTCGGGGGCGAGGCCGCCGAGGACGGGCTGGAGCAGTTGGCGCAGGACGTGGTACGGCTCGTTGAACTGGCGCTCGCCGCCGCGCGCGAAGAGCACCGTGGCGCCTTCGCGCAGTTTGGCGATCCGACGGACCTCGTGGAGCAGGCTGGTCTTGCCGATGCCGGGCCGGCCGGAGAAGGTGAGCAGCTCGCCGATCTCGGTGCCGCCGGCGGCGAACTCGCGGCAGAGCTTCTCCACCGCGGCCTCGGCCGAGCGGAGTTCGGCATCGCGGTCGCGCAGCCTGACCCGGGGTGACAGAGCGTCCGTCTCCTGCCCTCCGGCGGCCGCCCCCGCCCGACGTTCGTGTCCCTGCTCGGTCACCGTGGTGCCTCCGCCTCGCTGTTCCCTGCCCGTGGAGCCGAGATTAGCGCCGCCGGGGGCGCGCCGTGCGGCATTCGCGCAGGCTGGGGCGGAGATTGATGGTTCGGACGGCTTGCCAAGGGCAATTGCCCTATATCCCTAACGTCCGATCATTGCATCAGATACTCTACGGCATTCCCATCGAGTTGATCTTGCCAGATGGACCACCCCGTGGAAACCCGCCACGCCAACTCCCCCACAATCAACACCAGTACCGCCAGCGCCCCCACCATCCGCCGCACCGGGAGTCCGATGTCTGACGACACCTCACTGCAGCTTCCGTTCCCGCACCGCCGCAGCCCCCACGGCCCGTACGCCACCGAGCTGCACCGCGCCTGGCTGACCCGGCATCCGCTGCTCCCCGACCCGGCCCACCCGTCCTACGCCCACTGGGACGTGGTCGACCTCGCCGCACTCGGCTACCCGGACGCCGGCCCGGACGAACTCGCCCTGGCCGCCGACCTGATGGGCTTCTACTTCCTCTTCGACGACCAGTTCGACGGCCCGCTGGGCCGCTGCCCGACCGAGGTCGCCCCGATCTGCGAGCGATTGATCGCCGTCCTGCACGGTGCCCGCCCCGACGCCTCGTCCCCGGTCGAGACGGCGTTCGCGGACCTCTGGGACCGCAGCGCGCGCGGCATGCCCGCCCGCTGGCAGGCCCGGGCGGCCTACAACTGGGAGTGGTACCTGGCCAGTCACCCGGCCGAGGCGGCCGGGCGGATCTCCTCCCGGCCGCCGGACCGGGACGGCTACCTGGTGCTCAGGCGGGGCACTGCCGCGATGGAGACGATCTTCGACATGGTGGAGCGCCTCGGCCAGTTCGAGGTACCCGCCGCCGTCCTCCATCACCCGGTCCTGCGTCAACTCCGCCAGCTGGCCGCTGACATACCGTCACTCAGCAACGATGTCCGGTCCTTCCCGCTGGAAGCTCCGCGCGGTGACGTCAACAACCTGGTGATGATCGTGCAGCGGGAGCGCCGCTGCTCGGCCGAGGAGGCCTGCGCCGTGGTGATGGCCGAGGCCCAGCTGATGGTCGAGCGCTGCCGCGAGCTGCACGGGCAACTCCCCGACGTCTTCCGGGAGCTGGGCCTGGCACGGGTGGAACGGGCGATCGCCGGGCGGTACGCCGACGGCCTGGTCACCTGGCTGGCCGGCTACCTCAGCTGGGAGTCGCGCACCGGCCGCTACCAGTCCGCCTGAGCCGGACCGCCCCGCCCCGGGCCGGGCGCACCGCCCGGCCCGGCGGCGGAATTCGGCCGGAACGCGCACCCTCCGTGGATGTCTCACGTACGGAGGGTATCCGCAGCCGCCGTGCGCGGCTAGGGTGCCAGGGCGTGCCCGCCACGCCCAGCGGCGGGTGCCCCGGCGGCGCCCCGCCCGCGTGTGCGGCCGCACCCTCCACCGGGCCGCCGGTCCGCGGCCCGGCGCGCCGCCCGGCCCGTGCGCCGCGGCGGTGCCCCCCGACAACGCGAGGAGGCACCCAGCACATGACGGTCTACCTGCCCCCGGGGCAGCCCGGAAGCATCGTCGCCTACCGGCCCCGCTACGAGCACTGGATCGGCGGCCGCTGGACGCCGCCGATCCGCGGTGAGTACTTCGAGAACCCCAGCCCGGTCACCGGTGAGGTCTTCACCGAGATCGCCCGCGGCACCGCCGAGGACATCGAGGCCGCCCTCGACGCCGCCCACGCCGCCGCCCCGGCCTGGGGCCGCACCTCGCCCGCCGACCGCGCCCAGGTGCTGCTGCGGATGGCCGACCGGATAGCCGACCACCTGGAGGAGCTGGCGGTCGCCGAGAGCTGGGACAACGGCAAGCCGGTGCGCGAGACGCTGGCCGCCGACCTGCCGCTGGCCGTCGACCACCTGCGCTACTTCGCCGGCGCGCTGCGCGCCCAGGAGGGCGGCCTCTCCCAGCTGGACGAGGACACCGTGGCGTACCACTTCCACGAGCCGCTGGGCGTGGTCGGCCAGATCATCCCGTGGAACTTCCCGATCCTGATGGCGGTCTGGAAGCTCGCCCCGGCCCTGGCGGCCGGCAACGCGGTGGTGCTCAAGCCCGCCGAGCAGACCCCGGCGTCGATCCTGTTGCTGGCCGAGCTGACCGCGGACCTGCTGCCGCCCGGCGTGCTCAACGTGGTCAACGGCTACGGCCTGGAGGCCGGCCGCCCGCTTGCCTCCAGCAGCCGCATCCGCAAGATCGCCTTCACCGGCGAGACCGGCACCGGCCGGCTCATCTCCCAGTACGCCAGCGGCAACCTGATCCCGGTCTCGCTGGAGCTCGGCGGCAAGAGCCCCAACCTGTTCTTCGCCGACGTCGCGGCCGAGCAGGACGCCTTCTACGACAAGGCGCTGGAGGGCTTCGCGATGTTCGCCCTCAACCAGGGCGAGGTCTGCACCTGCCCGAGCCGGGCGCTGATCCAGTCTTCGGTCTACGACCGGCTGCTCGCCGACGGCCTGGAGCGGGTCCGGACCATCCGCCAGGGCGACCCGCTGGACACCGAGACCCAGGTCGGCGCGCAGGCCAGCGACGAGCAGCTGAAGAAGATCCTCTCGTACATCGAGATCGGCCAGGCCGAGGGCGCCAAGGTGCTGACCGGTGGCGAGCGGGCCGACCTCGGCGGGGCGCTGGCCGGCGGCTACTACATGACGCCCACCGTCTTCGAGGGCGTCAACAGCATGCGGATCTTCCAGGAGGAGATCTTCGGCCCCGTCCTCGCGGTCACCCGCTTCGAGGACTTCGACGACGGGATCGCCCAGGCCAACGACACCCTGTACGGGCTCGGCGCGGGCGTCTGGAGCCGGGACGGCAACACCGCCTACCGGGCCGGCCGGGCCATCCAGGCCGGACGGGTCTGGACCAACTGCTACCACCTCTACCCCGCCCACGCGGCGTTCGGCGGGTACAAGAACTCCGGCATCGGCCGCGAGACCCACAAGGCGGTGCTGGAGCACTACCAGCAGACCAAGAACCTGCTGGTGAGCTACTCCCCCGACGCCCTCGGCTTCTTCTAGCCCGCCGATAGCCGGCCGACAGCCCGCCGACAGCCCGCTGGCAGCCCGCCGACGGGCGCGCACCTGCCGGCTTCGGCCCCCGGTGACGCGAAAGCGCGGAGTGGGAAGTCGGACCGGCCGACTTCCCACTCCGCAACCACTCCCCGTGGTCCGCGGCGCGACACCCCTCGCGAGGTCGCCCCACCGCGTTTCTCCCGAGCTCACCCGCCGAGCGGCCGCGCCTTGGCCGTCGCGAACTCCCCGGGGGTGAGCAGGCCTTGCTGGGCCGGCCGGCCCAGGTCGGAAAGCTGCGGGATCCGGACGCCCGGGGCGATCCGCCCGCCGACCGCGCGCGGTGCCCCGGCGGCCTCCTGCGCCCACACGTGCTCGATCAGCATCGGCAGCGCGACCGTCCCCGGGGTCAGCGGCTCGGCGGTCTCCTGGGCGTCCTCCGGCGGTTCGGCCGGACCCATGGAGCTCCCTCCTGCAAGCAAATCGCCCATATCGGGATCTAAGCACATGAATACCGAAAATCACCGACGCGCCGCCGACATGCCCGGACACGCCCGGCGGACGCCTTAGACAGGAGTCCCGTCCCTTCACCTCCGGGAGACCTCATGACCATCGCCATCGCCAAGCTCTCCGACCCGACCGTCCGCGCCGCCGTCGCCGCGATCAACGCCAACGACCGCGCCGCCTTCATGGCCCTGCTCACCGAGGACGCCACGATGTCCGACGACGGCTCCGACCGCGACCTCGCGGACTGGATCGACCGGGAGATCTTCTCCAGCCGGGGCCACATGGACGTCCAGTCCGAGGCGGACGGCGGCCGCGCGCTGATCGCCAACTACAGCAACGAGACCTGGGGCGAGATGCGCACCGCCTGGCGCTTCGTCGTCGACGGCAACCGGATCAGCCGCTTCGAGACCGGCCAGGCCTGACGCTCCTCAGGACAGCCCGAGGCAGCCGCGCACCGCGTGGATCAGCTGGCGGGAGCGGACGTCTCCCGTCACCCCGGGCTGCATGCCGTTGGTGACGTAGCCGAACCCGAGACCGAGTTCCGGGTCGGCGAAGCCGAGCGAGCCGCCGCGGCCCGGGTGGCCGAAGCTCGCCGGCGAGGCCATCAGCGCGGTCGGGCCGTGCCGGAAGAAGCCGAGACCGAAGGTCGAGTTGACGATCAGCACCCGGTCCGGCCCGCTGACCACCGGCCCGGCCGCGCGGGCCAGCACCTCCGGTCCCAGCAGCGGCGGCAGCGTCGTGCCAGGGGCACAGCCGTACCGGTCGGCCGCGCCGACGAGCACCGCGTAGAAGCGGGCCAGCGACCGCGCGGTGCCGATCCCTCCCGCTCCGGGGATCTCGGCGGCCTGCACCGCCGGATCGTTGAGGTCCACGCCGGGCCGCACGGACGCGAAGGCCCGGGCGGTCAGCGAGGCCGGGTCCTGGTAGGCGTCCCGCACCGCCTGCTTGGGGCGCAGCCGCAGCCCGCTCGGGCCGGTCCGGGCGGCCTCCGGCGCGGGCAGGTCCACCAGCCGGCCGACCCGCGGCGCGGCTCCGGCCGGCAGCCCGATCCACAGGTCGAGCCCGAGCGGCCGGGCGACCTCCTCGGCGAAGTACTGGCCGACCGTCCGCCCGCTCACCCGGCGGACCACCTCGCCGACCAGCCAGCCGAACGTGTAGGGGTGGTAGCCGTGCGCGGTGCCGGGCTCCCAGGCGGGCGCCTGGGCGGCTACGGCCGCGACCGCCCGCTCCCAGGTGAGCACGTCCTCCAGCCGCAGCGGCACGTCCAGCGCCGGCACGCCGGCCTGGTGCGAGAGCAGCCAGCGCACCGGCACGGCGCCCTTGCCCGCCGCCCCGAACTCAGGCCAGTACGAGGTGACCGGCGCGTCCAGGTCGAGCTGCCCGCGCTCGGCGAGCAGCAGCGCCGTGGTGGCGGTCAGGCCCTTGGTGACCGAGCGCAGCACCTGCGCGGTGTCCGCCGTCCAGGGCACGGCCGGCGCGGGCCGCCCGCCGACCTCGGGCCGGGCGTCGCCGCCCCACAGGTCGACCACCTTGCGCCCGCGCAGGTACAGCGCGAACGCCGCGCCGAGCTCGCCGTACTCGCGGAAGTTGCGCGCGAAGGCCTCCCGTACGGGCTCGAAGCCCTCGGCGGTCTCGCCCCAGATCTCCACCACAACGCGCCCCCGGAGTCGTCCGAATTCCGTCGTGCCCGCGTTCGAACCGGGCCCGGAAACCCTAACCTGTCCGTCATGACCAACCCTGCCGAGGAACTGCTGGACGTCGTCGACGAGCACGACCGGGTGATCGGGACCGCCCCGCGCGGGGAGGTGTACCGGCAGGGGCTGACCCACCGCTGCGTCTTCGTCCTGGTCAGCGACCGGACCGGGCGGATCTTCGTGCACCGGCGCACCGACACCAAGCTGTTCGCTCCGGGCTTCCACGACATGTTCGTCGGCGGGGTGGTCGGCGCCGGCGAGACGTACGCGAGTGCCGCCGTCCGGGAGGCCGAGGAGGAGCTCGGCGTCAGCGGGATCGAGCCGCGCCCGCTGCTCAAGTTCCTCTTCGAGCAGGAGGGGCTCTCCTGGTGGTGCGACCTGTACGAGGCGCGGTGGGACGGGCCGGTCGCGCCGCAGGAGTCCGAGGTCGCCTGGCACGCCTGGCTGACCCCGGAGGAACTGGACGCCAGGCTGGCCCGCGACGCGTTCGTCCCGGACGGCCTGGAGGCCTACCGCCGCTACCGCGAGCTGCGCCCCGCGTAGGGGCCCGGGCCGGGCGTCCGGCAAGATCCACGGCCGCCGCCCCGGCCGGATAGGGTGACGCCCATGGCTTCCCGTACGCCGTCGGCGGCGCCCACGTCCCCGCGCACCGGCCGGAGCAGCGCCCGGGCCGCCGGCAGCACCGGCGCCCCGGGCGGCGCGACCCCGGACCCCACCGCGCCCGGCACCCCGGCCACGGGCGTCCGGGCCGCGAGGAGCGCCCGGGCCGAGGACGGCGCCGCGGCCGAGAAGCGCACCGACCGGAGCGGCGAGCGGCCGCGGCGGCGCCTCAGCGTGGACGAGCGGCGCGAGCAGCTGATCGCCGTCGCCCTGGAGCTGTTCAGCCGGCGCCCGCCCGAGGAGGTGTCGATCGACGACATCGCCGCCGCCGCCGGCGCCTCCCGCCCGCTGGTCTACCACTACTTCCCCGGCAAGCAGGCGCTGTACGAGGAGTCGCTGCGCCGGGCCGGGCGCGAGCTGGCCGGGCGCTTCGAGGAGCCGGCCGACGGCCCGCTCTCCGAGCGGCTGTACCGGGTGATGGGCCGCTACCTGGACTTCGTGCAGAGCCACGGCCCCGGTTTCGCCGCGCTGCTGCGCGGCGGCTCGGTGGCGGCCAGCGCCGGGACGTCGGCGGTGATCGACGAGGTCCGGCGGGCCGCGCACGACCAGATCCTGTCCCACCTGGCGGTCCCCTCACCCAGCCCCGGTCTGCGGCTGACCGTCCGGGCCTGGATCGCCAACGCCGAGATCACCTCGCTGGAGTGGCTGGGCGAACGCTCGGTGCCGCTGGAGGAGCTCCAACTCCACCTGGTCCAGGAGTTCGTGGCGGCCCTGACCCTGACCGCCGCCCGGGAGCCCGCGCTGGCCGCCGAACTCGCCGGCTTCTTCGCCGCCGAACGCCCCGACGGCCCGACCGGCCGGCTGGTGCGCGAACTCGCCGCCCTGTTCGCCGACCCCGGCATCGCGGGCGCCGTCGCCGCCCTGGTGGTCAAGCCCGTGCACTGACCGGACGCCGGTTCTGCCACAGCGGCGGCCTCTGATAGGAATGTGCACGGATCTGACGGCACGCCGGTGACGAGCGCGCCCGGACCCACCGAACCACCGAACGCACACGCAGCAGAGCGGGGGGCTCATCAGTTGACCCAGGACGGCCAGTTCAGCGCGGAGGCCAATCCCTTCGCCCCGGCCGAGCAGGTGTCCGCGACGCTCGGCGCGCTCACCGAAGGCCTCTTCGAGAAGCACACCTCGCGCCACCCGGCGGCCTCGCTGACGGCACTGCGCGCCGGCGCCCACCCGGCGGCCGAGGCACTGTTCAACCTTCCGCTGGCGCCCAACGGCCCGGTGCACGACGCCGTCGACCGGCTCGGCACCGTGGTCACCGCCGGGACGGCCCGCCCGGGCACCGGGGCCCCGCTGGCCGAGCTGGCCGGCGGCGCGCTGCTGGCCCGCTACGGCGGCGGACCGGTGCGTGGCGCGGCGGCCGACCGGGGTGCCGTCTCGGCCGCGCTGTTCGAGCTGCCGGTGGCCGGCGAGATCGCCGCCCCCGAGTTGCGCCCGCCGTTCGCCGCCGCGCTGGCGGCGCTCGCCGGCGGGCAGCAGACCCGGCAGCCGGTCGAGCTGGCCACCGGCGCCGGCGCCGAGGTCCGCCTGGTCGTCCCGCCCGGCTTCCACCCGCTGACCTCCCCGGGCGGGCCGGTCGGCGTCTCCGCCCGGACCGTACCCACGGGCCCGGCCGGTGCGGCCGGCCTAGCCACCGCCAAGGGCATCGACCCGGCCACCGGCGCGGCCGCCGCCGAGCTGACCGCCCACCTGGCCGAGGTCGCCGAGGAGCTGTTCAGCGGCACCGGTCCGGCGCCGCGCCGCGATTTCGCGGTGATCGCCGCCACCCTGGCCGACGCCATCACCGCCTCGGGCACGGTCTACGCCGGTGTCTGCGCCCTGGAGGTGGCCGGCCGCCCGACCGACGCCACCCTGGTGGTCTCGCTCGCCCGGCACCCGCTGCCGATCACCGGGCTCGCCACCGAACTGGCCACCGTCCGTCGGCACGCCGAGGTCTGGACGGTGCTGCTGCCGGCCGGCCCGGCCGCCGTCCTGGTGGAGGGCCGCAGCGTCCCCGTCCCCGGTCCGCTGGCCGCCGACGGCCGGCGGCGCTGGGTGGTCACCTCGGTGGTGGAGGCGTTCGTCCCGCTGCCGGACGGCGTCTCGGTGCTCTGCGTCCAGCTCGCGACCGCTCAGCCGCAGGACTGGGACCTGTACACGGAGGCCTTCGCCGAGCTGCTGAAGAGCGTGCAGTTCGGCTGGGACGGCGTGGCGGGGCAGCTCACCGCGCCGGTGCAGGCCTTCGCGCCGGCGGTGCCGACCGCGACCCCCGCCCGGGGCGTACCGGCCGAGGCCTTCGCGACCCCGGCGACCGCCACCGAGCCGGCGCCCGCCGAGGAGCCGCCGGCCGGCGCCACACCGCTGCCGGTGCACCTGCGCGGCACCCCGGTCCGGATTCCCCCGGCCGACTTCAACCCCTTCGCCCCGGTCGCCGACCCGACGCCCGCCGAACCCCTCCTGGTGCCGGACGACAGCCCGGAGGCGGCCGAGCGCCGCCCCAAGGGCACCCCGGTCATGGTGCCGCCGCCGGACTTCGACCCGTTCGCCCCGCAGGCCGCGACGCTCACCGACACCACGGTGCCGGAGGCCGGGGACGACCCGGACCGCCGGCCCAAGGGGACCCCCGTCATGGTGCCGCCGCCGGACTTCAACCCCTTCGCCCCACTGCCGCCCGACACCCTCACCCCCGCCGCCCCCGAGGCCGCACCACCCGCCGTCCAGGCCGTGGACCCCTTCGGCACGGTGACGGTCGACCAGCCGAAGGACCCGTTCGGCACCACCGTCCCGCAGCCCGCGGCCGTCCCGCCGCCGCCCACGGCGCCGCCGGCCGCTCCCGCGCCGACCGTCACCCTGCCGACCGCCGACCCGGCGGCCGGGGACGGACCGGACGACCCGGACCGCCGGCCCAAGGGGACCCCCGTCATGGTGCCGCCGCCGGACTTCAACCCCTTCGCCCCACTGCCGCCCGACACCCTCACCC